>NZ_JBEXOS010000002.1:0-261107 GCF_040611655.1 Streptomyces sp. NPDC006552 | reverse complement strand
CATCACGGCTGGAGACGGGGTAATCAACATATCTGGCGTTGACTTTTGGCACGCTGTTGAGTTCTCAAGGAACGGACGCTTCCTTTGTACTCACCCGAGAGACTCTCTCGCGGCTTTCCTCCGGGCGCTTCCCTTCGGTCTTGCGTTTCCGACTCTATCAGATCTTTCCGATCCGATTTCCTCGGGGTCCTGCTGGTCCTACTGGTGTTTCTTTTCGCTTTCCGGTCTTTCGGCCTTCCGGCGGTGTCGACTCTATCAGATCCTTTCGGGCCTGATTCCCTGTCAACCGGGTTTGCCTTCCGGGTCGTTGACCCTTTCGGCGAGTGAGACTTTAGCGGAATCCCGGCCCCCGACCTAATCGGGGCCCCGTCCTTTCGAACGTGGATTCCTCATTCCGCAAAGGCGTGCACAAACGGCACGACGAAAGGACGTCGTGCGTTCGAGTAGGTCTTGCGGAATGGTGTCCGGGGACCGGCCAGAGGCGGCGCTCACGTCGGACAACTCGGAGAACACTACGTATGGCCCCGGGACGTGTCAACCTCACGCCCCGGGCCGCGCCGAGCGTCAGCTACTGGTGCCGCCGGCCAGTTCGCGGCTGCGGTCACGGGCCGCTTCCAGGGCGGCGATGAGCGCCGCCCGCACGCCGTGGTTCTCGAGCTCGCGGATCGCGTTGATGGTCGTACCGGCGGGGGACGTGACGTTCTCCCGGAGCTTGACCGGGTGTTCGCCGCTGTCACGGAGCATCGTGGCCGCGCCGATGGCGGACTGGACGATGAGGTCGTGCGCCTTGTCGCGGGGCAGGCCCAGGAGGATGCCCGCGTCCGTCATCGCTTCGACCAGGTAGAAGAAGTACGCCGGGCCCGAGCCGGAGAGGGCCGTGCAGGCGTCCTGCTGGGACTCCGGGACGCGCAGCGTCTTGCCCACCGAGCCGAAGATGGACTCGGCGTGGCTGAGGTGGGCGGCGGTCGCGTGCGTGCCCGCGGAGATGACGGACATCGCCTCGTCGACGAGGGCCGGGGTGTTGGTCATGACGCGGACCACCGGGGTGCCCGGCGCCAGCTTCTCCTCGAAGAAGGTGGTGGGGATGCCGGCCGCGCCGCTGATGACGAGGCGGTCCGCCGGGAGGTGCGGGGCCAGTTCCGCGAGGAGCGCGCCCATGTCCTGGGGCTTCACCGTGAGGATCAGGGTGTCGGCCTTCTCTGCCGCCTCCTGGTTGCTGACCGGGGTGACGCCGTGGCGGGCGCGCAGCTCCTCGGCGCGCTCCGCGCGGCGGGCCGTCACCATCAGCTCCGCGGGCTCCCAGCCACCGCGGATCATGCCGCTGAGCAGCGCTTCGCCGATCTTGCCCGTACCGAGTACGGCGACCTTGTGGCGCGGGTGCGGGCTCGTCTGGATCGTCTGGCTCATGTCGGCTCGGGCCTTCCGTGTGCGTCGTGGTCCGGACGCATCCTCGCACCGGCCGGGCCGTCGCCCCGGGGGTGTCCGGTGGACGGACGGGCCCCGGACGTCTCCCGCGCCGGCCGGTCGCCGCCGGGCCCTACGCCTTCTTCTTGCCTGCCGGCTTCTTGCCCGTCGCCTTCTTGGCGGGGTTGCCGGCGCGCCGGGTGGTGCGGCGCTCGTACTGGTCGCGCGCCGTCTCGTACTCATGCCTGCGCAGTTTCTCGCCCGGTGCCTCGGTCAGGCAGCGCAGGGCGTGGGCGGCGAGGACGCCGACGAAGCCGATGGTCAGGAAGCCGCGCAGGGACGCCTGGCGTTCCGGGTCGGGGCGCTGGGTGAAGCCGCTCCAGGTGCGGCTGAAGGCGAAGGCGCTGCAGACCGCGAACATGACGACGACCAGGACGTTGACGAACGCGCCGACGTCCGCGATGGCCAGCCCCTGGTAGGCGAAGCGCAGGACGAGGCAGCCGGCCACCGCGGCGAGGAGCGCGCCCACGCCGACGGCGGCGCGGCGCAGGACGTAGCCGTCGCCGTGGTCCACCCAGCTCGTCCCGAAGAAACGGATCTCTTCGGGACGGGGGCCGGGGGCCGGGGAGGTGCTGGGGGGCCGGGGGCCGGTGTCGTCGCTCACGCCTCGATTATCCCCGGTGCCCGCCGGGTCCCGGGCGGGTCAGCCGCAGCGGCCCGTGACGTAGCCGTCGCTGCCGGTCCTGACGTAGGCGTCGGAGACGTACTCGCCGACGCCGATGTTGTCCCAGATGTTCGTGGTGCCGTACGGGCCGGTGACGGCCTGGCCCGGCTTCTGGCAGTTGATCGTCACTCGCGCGCCGCGCGGCAGGGTGCGCACCACGCGGTACTGGGTGCCGGGGCCGCTGCGGACGTTCACGTTGTACCCCGGAGCGGTGGGGTAGGAGCCGGCGGCGACCGCCGTCATCTCCGCGGCCACCGCGGTCCCGGAGATCTCCGGGACCGCGGTGCGGCCCGCCGTCTCCGTCGTCGTCTCCGTCGCGTCCGTTATGCCCTCTACCGCCATGTCTGTCTCCCCCGTCGAGCGTCGAACGAGGTCTCGTTCAGCATTCGTTGAGGCCCCGTTGAAATGGTGGTGCTGAACTGAACTCCGTACGCGCCGGTGCGGACAGTCCGCGCACTCCGTGGCACGCGGAGGCTAGCAAGCCCCCGTCGGCCCGGACGAACCATCGACTAGGCTCCGTGCGTCGCGCGCCCACAGCGCTCGCGCACGAGGCCGGGTCCGGGCTCGTGGCACCACGATCCCGGCGCGCACGACGATCACGACGACATCCACGGGGGTGGACATGCCGTCACGGCCGGGCTTCGGGCCCGACGCGGAAGCGGAACGTCCGGAGTATGCCGGGCACTACCGCCTGGAGGAGCGCCTGGGAGCGGGCGGCATGGGCGTCGTGCATCTGGCGCGTTCCTCGGCCGGGCTGCCGCTCGCGGTGAAGGTGGTGCACGCCGAGTTCGCCAAGGACCCCGAGTTCAGGGGGCGGTTCCGGCAGGAGGTGGCGGCCGCGCGGCGGGTCAGCGGGGCGTTCACGGCCTCCGTGGTGGACGCCGATCCGGATGCCGACCGGCCGTGGATGGCCACGCTGTACATCCCGGGCCCGACCCTCGCCGAGCACGTCAAGCGGAACGGGCCGCTGACCCCGGCGCAGCTGCGGCACGTCACCGCGGGTCTGGCCGAGGCGCTGCGCGACATCCACCGCGTCGGTGTGGTGCACCGCGATCTGAAGCCCAGCAACGTGCTGCTGGCCGAGGACTGCCCCAAGGTCATCGACTTCGGCATCTCGCGGCCGAAGGACAGCGAACTGCGCACCGAGACGGGGAAGCTGATCGGCACCCCGCCGTTCATGGCGCCGGAGCAGTTCCGCCGGCCGCGCGAGGTCGGTCCGGCCGCCGATGTGTTCGCCCTCGGTTCTGTGCTGGTGCACGCGGCGACCGGGCGCGGCCCCTTCGACTCGGACAGCCCGTACCTCGTCGCGTACCAGGTCGTGCACGACGAGCCGGATGTGACGGGGGTGCCGCCGGAGCTGGCGCCGCTGGTGCTGCGCTGTCTCGCCAAGGAGCCACAGGACCGGCCCACGCCCGATGAGCTGATGGCCGAGATGCGGAGCATGTCGGCGCGGTACGACACGCAGACGTTCGCGGCGCACGCGTTCGCCACCCGGTGGGACGCCGGCCCGGCGGCGGGTTCGTTCGTACCGGAGCAGCGGGGGCCGGCGGAGCGGTCGGGGGTCTGGGAGCGCCCCGGGCCGGCCGGACCGGCGGAGGCTTCGGCCGCTGCCGGGGCCGACGGCCCTGAGCCGCCCGGTGCCGAGTCCCCCGGGCCCGCAGCCGTCGCGGAGCGGCCGCGTCGCCGTTTGCGCACGCGGGTCGGGGTGGCGGTGGCGGCCGCGCTCGCGGTGGGGGGCGTGCTCGTCGCGGGGCTGACGCTGGTCCCGCAGGATGCCGAGGGTTCCGGCCCCCGGACGGCCGCGGCCGAGGCGCCCGCGCCGTTCCGGGCCTGGAGCCGTCGGCTGGGTTCGGGGGCGGCGCCCGTGTGCTCGTACGGGAAGGGGGCGCTGCGCTGTACGGCGCCCGGGGTGCTCGCCGCGTCGCTCGATCCGCGTGACGGAAGTGTGCTCTGGCTGCGCAAGGCGTCCGGTGGCGCCGTCGGCTCAGCCGCGCCGGTGCTCGCCGGCGGGCTGCTCCAGGTGGTCTCCCCGGACGGCGCGCGGCTCTATGCGCTCGACCCGGCGACCGGGCGTACCCGCTGGTCGATGGGGGTCTCGGCCTATCAGGGGCAGGTGCAGCCCGCGGGCGACGCCGTGCTGCTGGCCGCCCCGGACGGGACGCTGACCGCGGTCGACGCCGGTACGGGCGAGCGGCGCTGGCGGCAGCGGCTGCCTGTGCGCCAGCCGGTGCTCGCGTACTTCGGCGGCGGTCTGGCCTACGTGACGACTCTGGCGCCGGACGGGGTGAACACCCTGGTGAGCGCGGTGGACACGGCGACGGGCGCGGTGCGCTGGCAGCAGCGGTCGCCGGGTTCGGTGACACCGGCGGGGGTGGCCGACGGGGTGCTCTGGTGCACGCGGCGCGGCGTGGACGACGCGACCGTGGCGCTGGTCGGCCACCGGACGGCCGACGGCAAGGCCGTGCGGAGCGTGACGATGACGCTCGCGCTGCCCCAGGCGACGGCGACGGTGCACGACGGCACGGCGTATCTGCTCGCCACGGGCGGAGGTCTGGTGGCGCAGGATCTCGCGTCGGGCAAGCAGCTGTGGCGCTCGGAGACCTCGGTGAGCCGGGGTTCGGCGCCGGCCGTCGACGAGGAGGGCCGGGTCTACGCGGCGGCTCCCGACGGCCGTCTCCTGGCCGTCGCGCCCGGTACCGGCGCGCCGCTGGGCCAGACGCGGCCCCGGCCCGGCGCCCGCGCGGACCGGGTGGTGGCCGAGCTGCGGACACCGGTGGTGGCCGGCGGGCGGGTGTACGGGAGCGCGCCGGACGGCACCGTCTTCGGGGTGGACGGACGCCACTCCGAAAACTGGTGAGCCCGGTGCGCCCGCGGCGCTCCGAAGGGCGGGGTCAGCCGAGCTTGGAGACGTCGCGGACGGCGCCGCGGTCGGCGCTGGTGGCCATCGCCGCGTACGCGCGCAGGGCCGCGGAGACCTTGCGCTCGCGCGCCTTGGGGGCGTAGACGCCGTCCAGGGCCGCGCGGCGCGCGGCCAGCTCCTCGTCGGGGACGAGCAGTTCGATGGTGCGGCCGGGGATGTCGATGCGGATGCGGTCGCCGTCCTCGACGAGCGCGATGGCGCCGCCGGCGGCCGCCTCGGGCGAGGCGTGGCCGATGGAGAGCCCGGACGTGCCGCCGGAGAAGCGGCCGTCGGTGACGAGCGCGCAGGCCTTGCCGAGGCCGCGGCCCTTCAGGTACGAGGTCGGGTAGAGCATCTCCTGCATACCGGGGCCGCCCTTGGGGCCCTCGTAGCGGATGACGACGACGTCGCCCTCCTTGACCTGCTTGAGCAGGATCTTCTGGACGGCCTCCTCCTGCGACTCGCAGACGACGGCCGGGCCCTCGAAGGTCCAGATGGACTCGTCGACACCGGCGGTCTTCACGACGCAGCCGTCCACGGCGAGGTTGCCCTTGAGGACGGCGAGGCCGCCGTCCTCGGAGTAGGCGTGGGCGACGTCACGGATGCAGCCGCCGGCCGCGTCCGTGTCGAGGCTGTCCCACCGCTCGGACTGCGAGAAGGCCGTGGCGGAGCGCTTGCAGCCGGGAGCGGCGTGCCACAGCTCGACCGCCTCCTCGGACGCCGAGCCGCCGCGGACGTCCCAGGTGCCGAGCCACTCCTTGATGGACGCGGAGTGGACGGTGTGCACGTCCTCGTGGAGCATCCCGCCGCGGTACAGCTCACCGAGGATGGCGGGGATGCCGCCGGCGCGGTGCACGTCCTCCATGTAGTACGTGCCGCCGGGCGCCACGTTCGGGGCGACCTTGGAGAGGCAGGGGACGCGGCGCGAGACGGCGTCCATGTCGGCCAGCGTGTACTCCAGCTCGGCCTCCTGCGCGGCGGCCAGCAGGTGCAGGATCGTGTTGGTGGAGCCACCCATGGAGATGTCGAGCGCCATGGCGTTGTCGAACGCGGCGCGGGTGGCAATGGAGCGCGGCAGGACCGACGCGTCGTCGCCGTCGTAGTAGCGCTTGGCGATCTCGACGACCGTGGCGCCTGCCCTCTCGTACAGCGCCTTGCGGGCGGTGTGGGTGGCGAGCACCGAGCCGTTGCCCGGCAGGGAGAGGCCGATGGCCTCGGTCAGGCAGTTCATCGAGTTGGCGGTGAACATGCCGGAACAACTGCCGCAGGTCGGGCAGGCGTTCTCCTCGATACGGAGGATGTCCTCGTCCGAGATGCTCTCGTCGACCGCGTCACTGATCGCGTTGACCAGGTCCAGCTTGCGCACGGTGCCGTCGACGAGCGTGGCCTTGCCGGCTTCCATGGGGCCGCCGGAGACGAAGACGGTCGGGATGTTCAGCCGCAGCGCGGCGTTGAGCATGCCCGGGGTGATCTTGTCGCAGTTGGAGATGCAGACCAGGGCGTCCGCGCAGTGCGCCTCGACCATGTACTCGACCGAGTCCGCGATCAGGTCGCGCGAGGGCAGGCTGTAGAGCATGCCGCCGTGGCCCATCGCGATGCCGTCGTCGACGGCGATGGTGTTGAACTCGCGGGGGATGCCGCCCGCGGCGACGACCGCCTCGCTGACGATGCGGCCCACCGGCGCCAGGTGCGTGTGCCCGGGGACGAACTCGGTGAACGAGTTGGCCACGGCGATGATCGGCTTCCGGCCGATGTCCGCACCGGGTACACCGGAGGCGCGCATAAGGGCGCGTGCGCCCGCCATGTTGCGGCCGTGGGTGACTGTGCGGGACCTCAGCTCGGGCATCGTCGCTCGCTCCTTAGGGCAGAAAAGACGTGCCTCCGAGCGTACGCCGCCCTTCCGCACCCTGGACACCCTGTCCAGATGGCGGGACGGTCGTCTCACGACGCGTGGCGGCCCCGCCCAGGAGAGCGTACGGACGCACACGTCTCCTGACGCGCGGACGGCACGGCCACGCGCGCGTGCTCACGAACGCGGGACGCGGACCGCGGACGCCAGGTGGAGCCGGGTGAAGGCGAGCGCCTCGGCGAGGTCGGCCTCGCGTTCGGCGCTCAACATGGCGCGCCGCGTGTTGACCTCGATGACCACGTGCCCGTCGAACCCGCTGCCCGCCAGCCGCTCCAGCAGCTCGGCGCAGGGCTGCGTGCCGCGGCCCGGCACCAGGTGCTCGTCCTTGTTCGACCCGTTGCCGTCGGCGAGGTGGACGTGGCCGAGCCGGTCCCCCATCCGGTCGACCATCCGCATCGCGTCCGTGCGGGCGGTGGCGGTGTGGCTCAGGTCGACGGTGAAGTGGCGGTAGTCGTCCTTGGTGACGTCCCAGTCGGGCGCGTAGGCGAGCATCTCGCGGTCCCGGTAGCGCCACGGGTACATGTTCTCCACCGCGAACCGCACATCCGTCTCGTCGGCCATCCGCCACACGCCGGTGACGAACTCCCGGGCGTAGGTGCGCTGCCAGCGGAAGGGCGGGTGCACCACGACGGTCGACGCGCCGAGCTTCTCGGCCGCCGCCTTCGCGCGCTGCAGCTTCACCCAGGGGTCGGTGGACCAGACCCGCTGCGTGATCAGCAGACAGGGCGCGTGCACGGCCAGGATCGGGATGCGGTGGTAGTCGCTGAGCCGGCGCAGGGCCTCGATGTCCTGGCTGACGGGGTCGGTCCAGACCATGACCTCGACGCCGTCGTAGCCCAGGCGCGCGGCGATCTCGAAGGCCGTCGCCGTCGACTCCGGATACACCGAGGCGGTCGACAGGGCGACCTTCGCATCCGGGATGCGCACCACTGGTTCTGCCACGCAGACAGAGTACGGGGCCCCGCGGGGCGCGAGCCAAGGTGGGCGCCCGGCCCTGTGCGCACCCGGAGCCGCTCAGAGGGAGGGCCGGGCTCCCGGCAGGTGGTCCAGACGGCGCAGGATGACGCCCTCCCGCAGCGCCCAGGGGCAGACCTCCAGCGTCTCCACCCCGAAGAGGTCCATCGCCCCCTCCGCCACCAGCGCCCCCGCGAGCAGCTGGCCGGCCCGGCCCTCCGAGACGCCGGGCAGTTCCGCCCGCTCGGCCACGGTCATCGCGCCGAGCCGCGGCACCCAGTCCTCCAGGGACTTGCGCTTCAACTCCCGCTGGACGTAGACCCCCTCGGCGGACCGGGCCGCCCCGGCCAGCCGGGCCAGCTGCTTGAACGTCTTCGAGGTGGCCACCACGTGGTCCGGCGCCCCGAACCGGCTGAACTCCCCCACGCTCCGGGCGATCTGCGCCCGCACATGGCGCCGCAGCGCCTTGACGTCCGCCGGGTCGGCCGGGTCCCCGGGCAGCCACGCGGCCGTCAGCCGGCCCGCGCCGAGCGGCAGCGACACCACCGCGTCCGGCTCCTCGTCCATCCCGTACGCGATCTCCAGCGAGCCGCCGCCGATGTCGAGCACCAGCAGCTTCCCCGCCGACCACCCGAACCACCGGCGCACGGCCAGGAACGTGAGCCGTGCCTCCTCCGCCCCGCTCAGCACCCGCAGCTCGACCCCGGTCGCGGCCTTGACCTCGGCCAGCACCGCGTCCGCGTTGCTCGCGTCACGTACGGCGGAGGTGGCGAAGGGCACCAGATCCTCGACGCCCTTGTCCTCGGCGGCCTCCAGCGCGACCCGCACGGTGTCGACGAGCCGCTCCACCCCGTCGGCCCCGATCGCCCCGCGGGTGTCGAGAAGTTGGGCCAGGCGCAGCTCGGCCTTGTGCGAGTGCGCGGGCAGCGGCCGGGCGCCCCTGTGCGCGTCCACCACGAGCAGATGAACCGTATTCGAACCCACGTCGAGGACACCGAGTCTCATAGAGGGAACGCTACTGCGCCCCCCTGCCCGTCCGGCCGCCGCGGAGGTCTTCCCGTCCCCCTCCGCGCGCTTACTCTGGAATCGTGCCAAAGACGAAAAAGGCCAAGGCCGACAAGAGCGACAAGAAGACCAAGTCGGCAAAGCAGCAGCAGGTGGAGCAGCCGTCCCAGCCGCTCCTGCAGATCCAGGCCGCCCGGCCGGGTCCGCCGGACGAGCAGGGGATCGACTTCCCGCGCGCGTGGGTCGAGTTCCCCGACCCGGCCGACGAGGAGCAGGTGTTCCGCTGCGACCTCACCTGGCTGACCTCCCGTTGGAGCTGCATCTTCGGCAGCGGCTGCCAGGGCATCCAGGCGGGCCGCGCGGACGACGGCTGCTGCACGCTGGGCGCGCACTTCTCGGACGAGGACGACGAGAAGCGGGTGGCGCAGCACGTGGCGCGCCTGACGCCGGACATCTGGCAGCACCACGAGGTGGGCACGCAGAGCGGCTGGGTGTCGACGGACGAGGACGGGGAGCGCCAGACCCGCCCGTACCAGGGGTCGTGCATCTTCCAGAACCGCCCGGGGTTCGCCGGCGGCATGGGCTGCTCGCTGCACATCCTGGCGCTCAAGGAGGGCCGCGAGCCGCTGGAGACCAAGCCCGACGTCTGCTGGCAGCTGCCGGTCCGCCGTACGTACGAGTGGATCGACCGGCCCGACGACACGCGTGTGCTCCAGGTCTCGATCGGCGAGTACGACCGCCGCGGCTGGGGCCCGGGCGGCCACGACCTGCACTGGTGGTGCACGTCGGCGACCTCGGCGCACGGCGCGGGCGACCCGGTGTACGTCTCGTACGGCCCGGAGCTGACCGAGCTGATGGGCAAGGACGGGTACGCGAAGCTGGTCGAGCTGTGCGAGCAGCGGCTGGCCGCGCTGTCGGCGGGCCTCCCGCTGCCGGCCCCGCACCCGGCGGACCCCGTGCTGTAGCGCACCCGGGGCCGCCGGTCCACGGGCCTACGGCGACGTGGTCCCCCCGGTGCCGGACGGCGCGGGTGAGGAGTCGCTCGGCGTCGGGTCCGGGGAAGTCGGATCCGGGTCGGGCGAGCTCGGGTCGGGGCCGGAGGGCGGTGGGTCGCCAGGGTCGGTGGACGGGTCGGAGGGACCGGACGGGTCGGGCTCGCCGGTCCCCGGGCCGTGGCCGTGCCCGTGTCCCGGGCCGTGGCCGTGACCGGGTACGTGGCCGTGGCCATGACCGGTCCCGTGGCCGGGCTGGCCGCTGCCCCAGCGCCCGTACCCCTCGATGGAGATGACGGCGCCGGACGGATCGATCGCCACGCGCGCGCTCCAGTGCCCGCGCGGCTCGCGGTCCTGGTCGACGTGGACCTGGAGGGTGACCGACTCCCCGGGGCGCAGCGTCCCGGACGACCGGCTGAGGTACAGCCAGGAGGCGCCGGTGCGGGCGGACCACTCGACGGCGGAACTGCCCGACGCGGTCAGCGTGATGAGGGTCGTGGCCCCGCTGGGCTGCGCCGCCACGGTGAGCCGCCCGGGGCCCGCGCCCGCGCGCGTGGGTGGTGAGATCACCTCTACCGAGACGTCCGGCGCGTGGCCGTCCTTGGTGAAGCGGGGGTCGGGGGCGGTGCTGGCGTTGCCCGCGTTCTCGTAGGCGTCGCCGTCGTGCCCGCCGTCCAGGGAGCCGGGGCCGCCCAGCTCGCCCGCGCTGATGGAGCGGCCGTCGGTGCCCTCGCCGGTCTGCGGGGCGCCGCGGTAGGCGGCCCACAGGGCGATGACGGGGGCGGCCACCACGGTGGCGACGACCGTCGTGGTCACGGCGCGGGAGCGCAGCCGGTCCCGCCGGGCCGCCCGGTCCTTGGGGTCCATCGGGAAGCCGCGCCGGTCGAAGCGGGGCGCGCCGCCGGGGTGCGGGGCGTGCATCGCCCGGTGCAGGGCGGCCCGGGGAGCCTCCACGAGGGGCAGGGCGGCGGGCGTCACGGAGGTGCCGGGCCAGGAGCCGGGGGCGGCGCGCTCGGCGGTGCGCCGGCAGCGCGGGCAGTCGTCGACGTGCCGCACCAGTTCGCGCCGCAGGGCGCTGGAGAGCAGCAGCTGGTTGTCGCCGGTGAGGCGGGCGACGCTGGGGCAGGTCCCGGTCTCCACGACGGCCAGGGCGGTGCGGGTCCGCTCGACCTCGCAGGCGGCGGCCGCGAGCAGGTCGCGGGTGACGCCGGGGTCGGTGCCGAGGACGGCCGCGACCTCGCGCGGCGCCAGCTGGTGGCGCACCGCCAGTTCGAGCGCCTCGCGCTGCTCGGGCGTGGTGCCGGCCGCCTCCGGCCAGGCGAGCTGGGCGAGTTGGCGGCGGCGCTCCTCGTGCAGGAGCGTGTCCTCGGGGGCCGGGGCGGGGGCGGCGGCGCTCTCCGGGGGCTCGGGCGGCCGCTTGCCGGAGGCGTGCGTGCCCTGCCGCCGGCGCTTGGCCTCGGCGAGGCGGCGCAGACAGGACCAGCGGGCGAGCGCGTACAGCCAGGCCCTGCGGTCGGCCTCGGAGTCGGCGGCCGGGGCTCGGGAGCCGCGGCGCTCGGCGAGGGCGAGGGCGTCCCCGAGCGCGGCGATCGCCTCGTCGTGGTCGCAGAGCACGGAGAGGCAGTACGTGAACAGGCCGTCCAGGCAGGGCTCGTACCGAGCCGGCGGACGCTGCTGGACGGCGCGCGGCACCGGCCGCCTCGTCCCGGGGCGGTGCGCCCGGTGTGCGCCGGTGGAGTGTGTGGTGGTTTCCGGCCTGCTGCTCATCACCCGTGCGACCGTAGGCGGCGGTCAGGGGCCTCTTCAGGCGCCTTGAGCACTTTTAATCCTTACGGGTGAAACGATCCCTCAAAAGGGGACAGGAACTCGGTATGCCGTGGCCAGCGCAGTACATGGGGCAACCGCCGGTGGCATGTTCCGCGGCCGCGGCGGGGCCTCGGCGGCGTGGCCGGAGACCGGCGGCGGCCGCATTGTCAGAGGGGGCCGCTACGGTTCCGTGCATGGCTGCCCGTACGAAATCCGCGAAGGACCGTCCGTCCTACCGCTGCACCGAATGCGGCTGGCAGACGGCCAAGTGGCTGGGCCGCTGCGCCGAGTGCCAGGCGTGGGGGACGATCGAGGAGTACGGCGCGCCCGCGGTGCGCACGACGGCGCCCGGCCGCGTCACGACGTCCGCCCTGCCCATCGGCCAGGTGGACGGCAAGCAGGCGACCGCCCGCAGCACCGGCGTGCCCGAGCTGGACCGGGTGCTCGGCGGCGGCCTGGTGCCCGGCGCGGTGGTCCTGGTCGCGGGCGAGCCCGGCGTCGGCAAGTCCACCCTGCTCCTGGACGTGGCCGCCAAGGCGGCCGACGCCGAGCACCGGACGCTCTATGTCACGGGTGAGGAGTCGGCCTCCCAGGTCCGGATGCGCGCCGACCGGATCAAGGCGATCGACGACCACCTGTACCTGGCGGCCGAGACCGACCTCTCCGCGGTCCTCGGCCACCTGGACGCGGTCAAGCCGGCCCTGCTGATCATGGACTCTGTCCAGACGGTGGCCTCCCCCGAGATCGACGGTGCGCCCGGCGGCATGGCGCAGGTCCGTGAGGTCGCCGGCGCGCTGATCCGCGCTTCCAAGGAGCGCGGCATGTCCACGCTGCTCGTGGGCCACGTCACGAAGGACGGCGCGATCGCGGGCCCCCGCCTCCTGGAGCACCTCGTGGACGTCGTCCTCAGCTTCGAGGGCGACCGGCACGCGCGGCTGCGCCTGGTCCGCGGCGTCAAGAACCGGTACGGGACGACGGACGAGGTCGGCTGCTTCGAACTGCACGACGAGGGCATCACCGGCCTCACCGACCCCTCCGGCCTCTTTTTGACCCGGCGCGACGAGCCGGTCCCCGGCACCTGCCTGACCGTCACCCTGGAGGGCCGTCGCCCGCTGGTCGCCGAGGTCCAGGCCCTGACGGTGGACTCCCAGATCCCCTCGCCGCGCCGCACCACCTCCGGCCTGGAGACCTCCCGCGTCTCCATGATGCTCGCCGTGCTCGAACAGCGCGGCCGGATCAGCGCCCTGGGCAAAAGGGACATCTACACCGCGACGGTCGGCGGGGTGAAGCTCGGTGAGCCCGCCGCCGACCTCGCCGTCGCGCTCGCCCTCGCCTCCGCCGCGAGCGACACCCCGCTGCCGAAGAACCTCGTCGCGATCGGGGAAGTGGGCCTGGCGGGCGAGGTGAGACGGGTCACCGGAGTCCAGCGCCGGCTCGCCGAGGCGCACCGGCTCGGCTTCACACACGCGCTGGTGCCGGGCGATCCCGGCAAGATCCCGGCCGGTATGAAGGTCCTGGAAGTCGCCGACATAGGGGACGCTCTGCGGGTGCTGCCGAAGAGCCGTCGGCGAGAGGCCCCACGGGAGACGGAGGAGCGCCGGTAGACTTTGCCCTGGTCTCGCCTGTGCGTGCGAACGCGCCAAATCCCAGGGCGGCGCCTCAGAGTCTGCGATCCGGAGGAGTGCAGTGGCAGCCAACGACCGGGCGGCAGCTCTCGGTAAGTGGGGGTCCCCCCGGACGGAGTCCGCCGGAGGGAGCTCCGGCACGGACGGTTCGATGCGCGCGGCGCTGAGCGCGGTGGCGCCCGGCACCGGCCTGCGGGACGGTCTGGAGCGCATCCTGCGCGGCAACACCGGAGGGCTCATCGTCCTCGGCTCCGACAAGACGGTCGAGTCGATGTGCACCGGCGGCTTCGTCCTTGACGTGGAGTTCACCGCCACGCGCCTGCGCGAGCTGTGCAAGCTCGACGGCGGCATCGTGGTCTCCTCGAACCTCGACAAGATCCTGCGGGCCGGCGTCCAGCTGGTCCCGGACCCGATGATCCCCACCGAGGAGACCGGCACCCGGCACCGCACCGCGGACCGGGTCAGCAAGCAGGTCGCCTACCCCGTCGTCTCCGTCTCGCAGTCGATGCGGCTGATCGCGCTCTACGTGGACGGCCAGCGCCGCGTCCTGGAGGACTCGGCGGCCATCCTGTCGCGGGCCAACCAGGCGCTCGCCACCCTGGAGCGGTACAAGCTGCGCCTCGACGAGGTCGCGGGCACGCTCTCCGCGCTGGAGATCGAGGACCTGGTCACCGTCCGGGACGTCACCGCGGTCGCCCAGCGCCTGGAGATGGTGCGCCGTATCGCCACCGAGATCGCCGAGTACGTGGTGGAGCTGGGCACCGACGGGCGCCTGCTGGCGCTCCAGCTCGACGAGTTGATCGCCGGCGTCGAGCCCGAGCGCGAGCTCGTCGTACGGGACTACGTGCCCGAGCCGACGGCCAAGCGGTCCCGCACCGTCGACGAGGCCCTCACCGAGCTGGACTCCCTGCACCACGGCGAGCTGCTCGAACTGCCCACCGTGGCCCGCGCGTTGGGCTACACCGGCTCCCCCGAGGCGCTGGACTCGGCCGTGTCGCCGCGCGGCTTCCGGCTCCTCGCCAAGGTGCCGCGGCTGCCCGGGGCGATCATCGACCGGCTGGTCGAGCACTTCGGCGGCCTGCAGAAGCTGCTCGCCGCCAGCGTGGACGACCTGCAGACCGTGGACGGTGTCGGCGAGGCGCGGGCGCGCAGCGTCCGGGAGGGGCTGTCCCGGCTGGCGGAGTCCTCGATCCTGGAGCGGTACGTCTGATCCCGGAGCGGTACGTCTGATCCCGGAGCGGTACGTCTCAGGGCTGCCGTCTGCGGGCGTGCCCGGTGGGGCGTCAGTCCGCCTTCAGGACGAACGACGTCTGCGTCCCGGCGAGCTGCGCCCCCTTGACCTCCACCAGGTACGTGCCGAACCCGGCGCTGCCGGCCGGCGGCGTGGCGCAGCGGGGCGCGCTCGGCTTCCGGTCCCAGGTCAGCGTCTTGGTGACCTTGCCGCCCGCCGGCACCTGCATCAGCAACGTGCCCGCCCCGGCCGGGCAGTCCTCGGACGACCAGTACTTCTTGTCGTCGTCCGCCTTCGTGATCGTGACGACCGTCGTCCGGGGGCCGAAGTCCACCTTGCAGGTCTTCTCGGTCGTGTTCTTGACGACCACTTCGAGCTTCGGCTTCTGCCCGGGCGCGTAGGAGTTGCGCAGGCTGCGCACCGACAGCGTCACGCCGCCCGTCGTGCAGTCCGGCAGGCTGGAACCGGCCGGGACCAGGTCGCCGGAGACCGAACCGGGCACGCTGCCACCGCCGTTGCCGCCGCCGGCGCCCGCCGTGCCGCCCGAGCCGGCGCCGCCGTCCGCGCCCGCGGAGCCGCCCGTGCCCGCGCCGGAACCCGAGCCGCCGCCCGCGCCGGAACCGCCCGACTCGTCGCGGCCGCCCGGGTGTTCGCTGATCGCGGGACCGGTGCCGGAGGGGCCCGGCGTGATGGCGTCCGTCGGGTGTTTGCCGTTGGATCCGTCGGCGCCGTTGTTCCCGTTCCCGCCGCCCAAGTTGACGATCCAGACGACGAGCAGCGCGAGCAGCGCCACAACGGACGCCAGAACGACCCTCCGTCGCCAGTAGATGGAGGAGGGGAGCGGCCCGATCGGATTGCGCAGAGATCCCACGACCCAAACCTTACGAGAGAACGGGCCGTTGTCCCGCGTGCACCCGCCGCCTCCCGTCAAGTTTTCCGGATCATCATCACGCACGGGTCCTCGGCGGGGTGCCGGGCGCCCGCGAGATGTGGCGCGGCCCGGTCATTGCGTACTGTCCGTCACCATGGGAACCATCGACTCCGATCTCTATCGCGGCATCACCGATTTCGCCCACGACACCCCCTCGTGGTTCCAGCACCTCATGGAGGTGTGGACGGAACTGGGTCTGCTGTTGTTCGCCGGGCTGTTCGTCCTCGCGTGGGCGCGGGCGCGGCGCGGTGATCCGCGGGCCTTCGCCGTCGCGGTGCTCGCGCCGCTGGGGACCGCGGTGGCGTATGTGTGCAGCGAGTTGATCAAGTCGGGGATCGACGAGGAGCGGCCGTGCCGGGCCGTCTCGGGGGCGTTGCCGTCCTTGGTGGCATGCCCGGTCTACGGGGACTGGTCCTTCCCCAGCAACCACGCCACCATCGCCGCCGCGGCGGCGGTCGGACTGGCGCTGGCCTGGCCGCGGATCGGGCTGCTGACCGTGCCGATGGCGCTTCTCATGGCGTTCTCGCGGGTCTTCGTGGGCGTGCACTACCCGCACGACGTCGCCACCGGTCTGCTGCTCGGCACGCTGGTCACCCTGCTCGTCGTACGCCTCCTCACGCGTCCGGGGGCGCGGGTGACCGAGGCGATGCGCGGGTCCGGGAACGGGCTCGTGCGCTGGTTCGCGGGGCCGGGGCCGGCCACCCGGGGGTACGGATCGTCGCCCCTGCATGACGGACGGTCGCGGGGCGGCGCCCACCGGCGGTGACGGGTGCGCCGGGTCCAAGGGCGCGTACCCGGCGCACTACCCGCGCGTACCCCGGCCGCACGCCCGCCGCCCGTCCGCCCGGAGGCGGGTCGGCCCCGGACCCGCGCGGCGACGTGGCAGGATCGGGGGGCCATGACTGCGCTCACGAAGACCCCCGAGAACGTCCCCGGCCGCTCCGATCTTCACGAACCCGTCATCGACTGGTTCGACGACCACGCCCGCGATCTGCCGTGGCGCCGCCCGGACGCGGGCCCGTGGGCCGTGATGGTCAGCGAGTTCATGCTCCAGCAGACACCGGTGAGCCGGGTGCTGCCCGTGTACGAGCAGTGGATCGCCCGCTGGCCCCGCCCCGCCGACCTCGCGAAGGACGCCCCGGGCGAGGCCGTACGGGCCTGGGGCCGGCTCGGCTACCCGCGCCGGGCCCTGCGCCTGCACGGCGCCGCCGTCGCCATAACGGAACGGCACGGTGGCGACGTACCGACCGCGCACGCCCAGCTCCTCGCGCTGCCCGGCATCGGGGAGTACACGGCGGCCGCCGTCGCGTCGTTCGCGTACGGGCAGCGGCACGCCGTCCTCGACACGAACGTGCGGCGGGTCCTCGCCCGCGCCGTGGCCGGGGTGCAGTACCCGCCGAACGCCACCACCGCGGCCGAGCGCAAGCTGGCCCGCGCCCTGCTGCCCGAGCAGGACGAGGTCGCCGCCAAGTGGGCCGCCGCCTCCATGGAGTTGGGCGCGCTGGTGTGCACGGCCAAGAACGAGGAGTGCCCCCGCTGCCCGATCGCCGCGCAGTGCGTGTGGCGGCTGGCCGGCAAGCCCGCGCACGACGGGCCCGCGCGGCGCGGACAGACGTACGCGGGGACGGACCGCCAGGTGCGCGGCAAACTGCTGGCCGTGCTGCGCGACGCCCCCGGCCCCGTGCCGCAGGCCGCGCTCGACCGGGTCTGGCACGAGCCGGTGCAGCGCGCCCGGGCCCTGGACGGGCTGGTCGACGACGGGCTCGTGGAGCCGCTGCCGGGCGGGCTGTACCGGCTTCCCATGGGCTGAGCCGGGAGATCGCACGGCGGTTTCGGGGTTCGTTACACAACCGACGGACAGCCGTGCGTTCGCCGCAGGCTGGAACGGACAGCGCCGTGACAACACCTCCGTAACTTCGTCCCCATGACCGCACATGACCGGTGCGGGACCACGGGGAACAGGTAGCGGGAGGCGGTTGATCATGGCGCACGGCGGAGAGGTGCTCGGGTTCGAGGAGTACGTCCGGACGCGGCAGGACGCCCTGCTGCGCAGTGCCCGGCGGCTGGTGCCGGACCCCGTCGACGCCCAGGACCTGCTGCAGACCGCGCTCGTGCGGACGTACGGCCGCTGGGAGGGCATAGCCGACAAGCGGCTGGCCGACGCCTACCTGCGCCGGGTCATGATCAATACGCGGACCGAGTGGTGGCGTGCCCGGAAGCTGGAAGAGGTCCCGACCGAGCAGCTTCCCGAGTCCGTGGTGGACGACTCCACCGAGCAGCACGCCGACCGCGCGCTCCTGATGGACATCATGAAGGTGCTGGCTCCGAAGCAGCGCAGTGTCGTGGTGCTGCGACACTGGGAGCAGATGTCCACAGAGGAGACGGCCGCCGCCCTCGGCATGTCGGCCGGAACCGTGAAGAGCACGCTGCACCGGGCCCTCGCCCGGCTCCGTGAGGAGCTGGAGAGCCGTGACCGCGAAGAGCTGGTGTCCCGCGCGCTCGAACGTGAGGAGCGGGAGCGTTGCGCGGCCTAGGCACACGTGCCTCTCGGTTCCGTGGGGTCCTGAGGGTTCTGAGGGCGGGGAGTTCGGCTGTGGCCGGGCTCGCCGCCGTCGGGGTTCTCCTCGGGGCCCTCGTGGCCTGTTCCGCCGGCGGGACCGGCGCCCGTGACGAGGGCCCGGCCCGGACGGACCCGGTGGGCTCGACCGAGCCGGCCGCCTCCGCGAGCGCCTCCCCCTCCGCGATCCCGAAGACGGTGAACGCGGTACGGCTGGTGAAGGACGACCCCCGGGTCAGTACCGACATCAAGCGCGACCTGAAGCCGTGCGTGGCGAACGAGTACCCGGTCGACGTCAGTTACGGCAACCTGACCGGCGGTGCGTCGAGCGATGTCGTGGTCAATGTGATGACCTGCGGTGACGCCGTCGGCATCGGGACCTACGTCTACCGCGACGAGGGCGGCAGCTACCGGAACGTGTTCCAGACCGAGGAGCCCCCGGTCTACGCGGAGATAGACCGGGGTGATCTGGTGGTCACCAAGCAGGTCTACGAGAAGGGCGACTCGGTCTCCTCTCCGTCGGGCGAGGAAGTGCTCACGTACCGCTGGAGCGGAACCCGCTTCGCCCAGCGGAGCCGCACCCACAACGACTACAGCCACGCCGTGGACGGGGAGTCCCCCGCCCCCACGGACGACGGCTGAGACCGGCACAGAGTTCGGAAAGATCGGATGGAGACCGCATGGGCGCCATGGGCGAGCGCAAGGGGGAGCAGACCCACGTGCTGTTCGTCGAGGACGACGACGTCATCCGCGAGGCCACCCAGCTCGCCCTGGAGCGGGACGGCTTCGCGGTCACGGCCATGCCGGACGGGCTCGCGGGGCTCGAGGCGTTCCGCGCGGACCGGCCCGACATCGCGCTGCTCGATGTGATGGTGCCGGGGCTGGACGGGGTCTCCCTGTGCCGCCGTATCCGGGACGAGTCCACGGTCCCGGTGATCATGCTCTCCGCCCGCGCGGACTCCATCGACGTCGTGCTCGGTCTGGAGGCCGGGGCCGACGACTACGTGACCAAGCCGTTCGACGGGGCGGTGCTCGTCGCCCGCATCCGGGCCGTGCTGCGTCGCTTCGGGCACGCGGGCGGCCCGGCGGCGGGCGGCTCCCAGGCCGTGGCGGAGGCGGCCGGCGCGGAGGGCGGCGTGCTGCACTTCGGCGATCTGGAGATCGACACGGAGGGCATGGAGGTGCGCAAGGACGGCGCCACCGTGGCGCTGACGCCGACCGAGATGCGGCTGCTCCTGGAGTTCTCCTCGGCGCCCGGCACCGTCCTCTCCCGCGACAAGCTCCTGGAGCGCGTCTGGGACTACGGCTGGGGCGGGGACACCCGCGTCGTCGACGTCCATGTCCAGCGGCTGCGTACGAAGATCGGCCAGGACCGTATCGAGACGGTCCGCGGCTTCGGCTACAAACTGAAGGCCTGAGCGGGCTGGTGGGGAAGCGGATATGAGGGGGACGAGACGGGACGCGGGGCCGCCGCGCCCACGCCGGGTACGCGCCACGCGGGAGGGGGCTCCGCGCTCGCGCGCCACCCTGCGCACCCTCCTGCCCCGGCGGCTGCGGCGCACCCTGCACACCGGGGTGCGGTGGAAGATCAGCGTGGCGATCGCGCTGGTCGGCGCCCTCGTCGCCATCGCCCTGAGCCTGGTGGTGCACAACGCCGCCCGGGTCTCGATGCTGGACAACGCACGCGATGTGCAGGACGAGCGGATCCAGTTCGTGCAGCGGCAGTTCGAGGCCCGCGGCGGCAATCTGCCGGTCGGGTTCAAGGTCAACGACCCCGACCTGCCGCGCGAGCTGCGGACCAAGGCGCTCTCCGGCCGCCGCGCCACCTACGTCTCCGAACCGTCGAACGGCGTGCCCGACATCTGGGCCGCGGTCCCGCTGAGCAACGGCGACCTGCTCTCCGTGCACACCCGGTTCACCGACCGCAGCGCCACCGTCATGAAGGACCTCGACAAGGCGCTGCTCATCGGCTCCATCTCGGTCGTCCTCGGCGGCAGCGCGCTCGGTGTGCTCATCGGCGGCCAGCTCTCGCGCCGCCTGCGCAAGGCGGCCGGCGCGGCCCGCGAGGTCGCCCGGGGCGGGACCGACGTCCGCGTACGGGAGGCCATCGGCGGGGTGGTGCGCGACGAGACCGACGACCTCGCCCGGGCCGTCGACGCGATGGCCGACGCGCTTCAGCAGCGGCTCGAAGCCGAGCGCCGGGTCACCGCGGACATCGCGCACGAGCTGCGCACCCCGGTCACCGGCCTGCTCACGGCGGCCGAGCTGCTGCCCGAGGGCCGGCCGAGCGAGCTGGTGAAGGACCGCGCTCAGGCCATGCGCACGCTGGTCGAGGACGTGCTCGAAGTGGCCCGCCTGGACAGCGCCGCCGAGCGGGCCGAGTTGCAGGACATCATGCTCGGCGAGTTCGTGGAGCGCCGGATCGCGGCCCGCGCCGCCGACGGCGTCCGCGTCCAGGTGATCCACGAGTCCGAGGTGACGACCGACCCGCGCCGCCTGGAGCGCATCCTGATCAACCTCCTGGCGAACGCGTCCAAGCACGCCCGGCCGCCCATAGAGGTCAGCGTCGAGGGCCGTGTCATCCGGGTCCGCGACCACGGGCCCGGGTTCCCGGAGGAGCTGCTGGAGGAGGGGCCGAGCCGGTTCCGCACCGGCGCCGCCGACCGCGCGGGCCACGGTCACGGCCTCGGCCTGACCATCGCGGCGGGCCAGGCCCAGGTGCTGGGCGCCCGCCTCACCTTCCGTAACGTACGGCCGCCGGGAGCCGAACCCGGCACTCCGGCGGAGGGCGCCGTGGCGGTGCTGTGGCTGCCGGAGCACGCCCCGACCAACACCGGGAGCTTCCCGATGCTGCGGCTGCCCGACACCAGCACGTAGCACCCGGGCGCCGCGTGTACGTACCCGAAGAGAACCGGCCCCGGCGCCGAAGCGCCGGGGCCGGTCACAGCCGAGTGCGGATGAGGGGGCGGCCCGCTCAGACGGACTCTGCCACCGTCTTGCCGCCCCGCGCGGCGTCCCCGGCCGCACCGCCCTCGGCCGGCTTGTCGGGGTCCGCCGCCTTCTCGGGACCGGCCCCCCGCAGCGCGACCTCCTTCACGAACCACGCCGCGATCAGCGCGCCGATCGCCACGACGGAGCCGAGCAGGAACGCGGAGTGCGTGCCGGAGGAGACGGCGAACTGGTAGGCCTCGCGGGCCGGGACCGGCAGCTTCGCCAGGCTGGCCGCGTCCAGTTGCGCCGACTGCTCGGTGACCTTCCCGCCGAGCGCGCCGGCCCGCTGCGCCATGATGTCCTGCACCTTGTTGTTGAACAGGGCGCCCATGATGGCGACACCGAACGACGAACCCAGGGTGCGGAAGAGCGTGGTGGACGAGGACGCGACGCCCATGTCCTTCATCTCGACGCTGTTCTGCGCGACCAGCATCGTGATCTGCATCAGGCAGCCCATACCGGCGCCGAGGACGGCCATGTACAGGCCGGAGGTGAACCGCGAGGTCCCGGTGTCCATCTGCGCCAGCAGGAACAGCCCGGCCACCATCAGGACGCTGCCGGCGATCGGGAAGATCTTGTACTTGCCGGTGTTCGTGGTGACCCGGCCCGCGACCAGCGAGACGACCATCATCGACAGCAGCATCGGCAGGAGCAGCAGACCGGAGTTGGTCGCGGACGCGCCCTGGACAGCCTGCTGGTAGAGCGGCAGGAAGAGGACCGCGCCGAACATCACGAAGCCGGTGATGAAGCCGATCAGGGACATCAGGGTGAAGTTGCGGCTGCGGAAGATGTGCAGCGGCACGATCGGTTCGGCGGCCTTGGTCTGGGAGAAGACGAAGCCGACGAGCGCGGCGACACCGATGCCGGCCAGCTCCATGATCACGGCGGAGCTCCACGCGTACTCGGTTCCGCCCCAGGTCGTGACCAGCACGATCGAGGTGATGCCGATGGTGAGCAGGGCCGCGCCGAGGTAGTCGATCTTGCCCGTGCCGCGCTTCTTCGGCAGGTGCAGCACCGCGGTGATCATGACGAGGGCGACGGCGCCGATCGGCAGGTTGATGTAGAAGGCCCAGCGCCAGCCCAGGTGGTCGGTGATGGTGCCGCCGACCAGCGGTCCGCCGATCATGGCGAGCGCCATGACGCCGGCCATCATGCCCTGGTACTTGCCGCGCTCCCGCGGCGGGATCAGGTCACCGATGATCGCCATGACGCCGACCATGAGACCGCCGGCGCCGAGGCCCTGGACGGCCCGGAAGCCGATCAGCTGGCCCATGTCCTGGGCCATGCCGCTGAGTGCGGAGCCGATCAGGAAGATGACGATGGAGGTCAGGAAGGCGCCCTTCCTGCCGTACATGTCGCCGATCTTGCCCCAGATGGGGGTGGAGGCGGCGGTGGCGAGCGTGTAGGCGGTGACCACCCAGGAGAGGTGGTCGAGGCCGCCGAGTTCGCCGACGATCGTGGGCATCGCGGTGCCGACGATCATGTTGTCGAGCATGGCGAGCAGCATGGCGATCATCAGCGCCATCAGCACGACGCGTACGCTGCGTGGTTGTTTCGCCTGCTTTTTGTCGTGTATCGCTGCTGTCGCCATGTTCCCCAGCTCCCCCAGGTACGGATGAGTGGCCGGGACTTACTTGACGCCCGGCTAGTTACCTACGATGGTGAAGGTAGAGCGGGAACTAGCCGGGCGTCAAGTAAGTTTCTCCCCAGAGACTTCCAAGGAGCACGAGAGGCACGCGATGGTCACGGGCAGCACCAGCAAGCCGCAGCAGCGGCGCGGCAACACGCGCCAGCGCATCCAGGACGTGGCCCTCGAACTGATCGCGGAGCAGGGGTACGAGAAGACGTCTCTGAGAGAGATCTCCGAGCGGCTCGGTGTTACGAAGGCGGCGCTCTACTACCACTTCAAGACCAAGGAAGACATCGTCGTCAGCCTCTTCGACGATCTGATGACCCCGATCGACGAGTTGATCGCCTGGGCCGCGGACCAGCCGCCGACCCTGGAGACGAAGCGCGAGATCCTCACGCGGTACGGGGTGGCGCTGGCCAACGCGGCGCCGCTGTTCCGTTTCATGCAGGAGAACCAGGCGACCATGCGCGAGCTGCGGATCGGCGAGGACTTCAAGGAGCGGATGAAGGGGCTCCTGGACCACCTGCTGCCCGAGGACGTCACCCTGACCAACCGGGTGCGCTGCTTCAGCGCGCTGTTCTCCATGCACGCGGGGATGTTCGTGCTCCGGGAGGTCGAGGGCGACATCGAGGAGAAGCGCGAGGCCATCCTCGAGGTCGCCACGGACCTGGTCACCCAGGCCCACCGGAGCTGAACTCCGGCAGGTCACCGCCGCGGGCGCGGATCAGACGTGCACGCCCTTGGAGTGCAGGAACGCGACGGGGTTGACCGCGGAGCCGTAGTTCGGCGTCGTGCGGATCTCGAAGTGCAGGTGCGGGCCGCTGGAGTTGCCGGTGTTGCCGGACTTGGCGATGTGCTGGCCCGTGGTCACGCTCTGGCCGACGTGGACGTCGACGCGGGACAGGTGCGCGTACTGCGAGTACGTGCCGTTGCCGTGCTTGATGACGACGGCGTTGCCATAGGCGGGGCCGTCGCCGGCGCCGTTGCCGCCGGTCTTGACGACGGTGCCGCCGTGCGCGGCCATCACGTCCGTGCCGAGCGGCACGGCGAAGTCCTGGCCGGAGTGCTTGCCGGAGGCCCACATGCCGCCGCCCTGGGCGTAGCCCGCGGAGAGCTTGTAGCTCTTGACCGGGTCGATCCAGGAGGCGGCCTTCTTCGCGGCGGCCTCCTTGGCCTTCGCGGCGGCTTCCTTGGCGGAGGTGGCGGCCTTGGCCTGGGCGGCGGCCTGCGCCTCGACGGACGAGGCGGAGACGCCCGGCAGCGCGCTCTGGGCGGAGTCGGCGGCGAACGCGGCCCCGGCACCCAGCGCGGCGGTCATTCCGAGACCGGCGGCCACGACGGCGGCACGCTTGCGGAAGGTCGGCGTGGTGGGGCGGTGGGACATGGTGCGCTTCGACATGCGGGAGACCTCTTCGAGCTTCGGGGACGTTCGGGTCCGGTGCGCCCGCCGGGAGCCTGAGCGGACTCCGTCGGGGCGAGAAGGGACCCGGCTCACGTCCTCGTGTCGCCGGGTCGGCCATCCCTTGGTAACCCCCGCCCCCACCCGGGTTCAAAAGCCCCATCTACTACGAAACCTCGTATAGCTCCAGGGTGACGGCGGTCTCTTGACACCCCTGAGGAACCCCATCCGAAGTGCCGGATTTATCCGCTCATCCATGGTTTAAGCACACTTGGCGCAGCTGTTCCCCAGCCCATTCAGCCCCACTCCCCTCTTTGTTCTCAAAACGGACAAATCATCAAGCCTCGTCGGGCACGTTCGCACCGCCTCCCGCTACCCACGTCCCACTATTTCCGGTAGTACGCGACAAATCACCTGTGCGGCTTGTCACCGGTGTCCAAGATCCAACCTCCGCCGAGTGTGATCGGGGCTACGCTCCCGGACCATGGATCCCGCTGTCCTCGGCACCCGGCTGGCATCGAGCCTGATCGCCCCGGCGCTCCGGAAACTGCTCGTCCAGGAGGGCCCCGGCGCGGGCCTCACCGATCGGCCCGTGCGCCTCTCGGGGCTGGTCTCCTTCAAGGGCGAGAAGCGCACCCTGACCGAGCAGGACGTGGAGCGGCTGGCCGGCAAGCTCGTGCGGGCCGCGCTCGACGGCCCCGGCGAGCCCCCGTTCCCCCACGACGAGGGCGAGGCGGTGGTGCTCGCGCTGGCCCGGACCCTGCGCGCCCTGGGCGACCTGGGGATGGACGACGTCCAGGCGGTCCGGCTCGGCCACCGCGAACTGGCCCGCGCGCTGCGCACCGCGGCCCCCACCCCCGGCCTGTCCACGGACGCGGCCTACTTCCTGGACTCCCTGACCGAGTGGGCGTGCCTGCACATCCTGCACTTCTTCACCCAGCGGTCGACCTTTGTCTCCCGCACCCTGGTCGAGCAGAGCAGGGGGCAGGCCGAGACCATCGCCAAACTGGACGCGCTGCTCGCCCGCACCCCGGTCCGCGCCGGCGCCACGGACCGCGCCTTCGAGGAGCGCTACCGGCGCTATCTCGCGCTGCGCCACAACCGCCTGACGATCTTCGGTCTCGACGCCCGCGACACCGCCGACACCTGGCCGCTCGACCTCGCCTACCTCGGCCTGGAAGCGACGGCCGACGACGACGCCCCGCCGGGCCCCGGCTCCCCCGGGCCCGTGCCGGCGACCGTACGGCTGCCGGTCTCGGCCGCGTTCGCCGACCACGCCCGTGTGCTGCTGCGCGGCGGCGCCGGCTCCGGCAAGACCACCCTCATCCAGTGGCTGGCCACCACCACCGAGGACCGCGTCCCCTACGTCCTGCCCCTGCGCACCCTGGTCCGCGCCGCCCGGCTGCCCGCACCCGCCGACTTCCTGGCCGGTACGGACTGCCCGCACACGCCCCCCGACGGCTGGGCCGAGCGCGTCCTGACCGACGGCCGCGCCCTGGTCATGGTCGACGGCCTGGACGAGGTGCCCGCCGCTGACCGCGCCCGGGTCCGCGACTGGCTCCTCGCGCTCGTACGCGGCTATCCCGGCGCGGGCGGCAACCGCTGGCTGCTCACCGCCCGCCCCACGGCCGTGCGCCCGCAGTGGCTGGCCGGGGACGGCTTCACCGAACTGGCCCTCGCACCCATGGACGGGGAGCGCGTCACCGCGTTCGTCCGGCGCTGGCACGCCGCGGCCGGCGCCGCCGAGCACGAGGAGCCCCTCCTCGACGTCCTGCGGGCCAAACCCGACCTCGCCCTGCTCGCCGCCAACCCCTTGATGTGCGGCCTGATCTGCGCCCTGCACCGGGCCCGGCGCGGCTACCTCCCGCCGCGCCGCAAGGCCCTGTACGACGCCGCGCTGCAGATGATCCTCACCGAGCGCGACCGGCAGCGCGGCATGGGCGGCCTCAACGGCATCCACCTGGAGACCGAGGACCAGATCGAACTCCTCCAGCGCCTCGCCTACGCCCTCCTCCTCGCGGGCCGCAGCGAGATGGACGAGGAGACCGCCCTCTCCCTCCTGGAGCGCGCCCTGCGCTCCGTCCCCGCGGCCGCCGCGCAGGGCGACGCCCCGGCGATCCTGCGCCACCTCCTGCTGCGCAGCGGCGTCCTGCGCAGCCCGGCCCCGGGGACCGTCGACTTCGCGCACCGCACCTTCCTCGACCACCTCGCCGCCCGGTACGCGGTCGAGGAGGGCCACTTCGACGTCCTGCTGGGCCGCGCCGGCGACACCCAGTGGGAGGACGTCCTGCGCATGGCCGTCGCCCACGCCCGCACCCGGGAACGCGGGCGCCTGCTGCGCGGGCTGCTGGCCCCGGCCGTCCCGCGCCTGACCCTGCTGGCACTGGCCTGCCTCCAGGACGCGGCCTCGGTCGACCAGGAGGTGGCGGAGGAGGTACGGGAGCGGGCCGCGGAGCTGATCCCGCCGGGCTCGCAGTCCGAGGCGGAGCGCCTGGCCCAGGCGGGCCGGCTCGTCCTCGAACTCCTGCCCGGGCCGCGGGGCCTGTCCGACGACGAGGCGCACGCGGTGACCGTGACGGCGTCCCTGCTCGGCGAAGAAGGCGCGCTGCCGGTCCTGAAGAAGTACCGCGCGCACCCGTCCTTCGCGGTGCGGCGCCAACTGGTGGGCACGTGGCACCGGTTCCCCGCCCGGCGGTACGCCGACGAGGTCCTGGCCCACCTGGACCGCGACCGGCTCGATCTGACCGTGCGCAGCCGCGATCAGTGGGAGGCGGCGCGGAGCATGGCGCCCTGGCGCAGGCTCGACCTCACGGGCTCGTTCACCTGGCCGGAGATCCTCGCCGTCGCGGACCCGGAACGCCTGGAGAGCCTCGCGCTCACCGACAACCCCGCCGTGGACGATCTGTCGCCGCTGCGGGAGCTGCCCGCCCTGCGCACCCTCACTCTGCGCCGCAGCCCGCACACCCTCGACCTCGCACCGCTCGCCGGTACCGCTCTGAACCATCTCGGGGTCATCGACGTACCCGGCACCCGTGGCCTGTCCACGCTGCGGCGGCTGGCCTCCCTCACGATCGGCTATCCCCTGCCCGGGGCGGCGCTCACGGACGAGCTGCCCTTCTCCGACCGGCTGCGCTCCCTCTTCCTGACCCGGGGCGCGGTACGCCACACCGGGCTGCGCGCCCTGTCCATCCTCTCCGGCCTCGGCTACCTCAGCCTGAGCGCGGCGCTCGGCCCCCTCCGCGCCGCCGACTGGGAGGAGCTGGCCCTCCACGGCCGGCTCACCGCCCTCTTCCTGGCCGCGGAGGTCCTCCCGCCGACGCCGCTGGAGGAGCTTCCCAGCGTGACCCGGCTCGGTCTGCACCTGCCCGGCGGCCCCGCGCAGTTCGCCCCGTACGCGCCGCTCTTCCCCTCGGTCCGCGCCGTCGAGATCTTCCCCGGAGCGACGACGGACCAGGACCCGGCCGCGTACGCCGCCCTCTTCCCGCGGGCGGAGGTCGCCCTCCGCGCCGGCTGACGCGGCACGAAAAGGTGGGCCCGAACCGTCCGGAAGGAACGGTTCGGGCCCACCTTTGTCAGGCTCACCCCGGAGGGGTTACGCCTCCTTGCTCAGATTCGGCCCCGCGGAACCACCCGCGGCCGCGTCCTCGATCGGCGGGACGTCGGGCAGCGCCGACTTCTCCTCGCCGCGGAAGGTGAAGGTCTGGGTGTCGCCCTCGCCCTCCGTGTCGACGACCACGATGTGGCCCGGACGCAGCTCGCCGAAGAGGATCTTCTCCGAGAGGGTGTCCTCGACCTCGCGCTGGATCGTGCGACGCAGCGGACGCGCGCCCAGCACCGGGTCGTACCCCTTCTTGGAGAGGAGTTCCTTCGCGGACTGCGAGAGCTCCAGGCCCATGTCGCGGTCCTTGAGGCGCTCGTCCACCTTGCCGATCATCAGGTCGACGATCTTCAGGATGTCTTCCTGCGTGAGCTGCGGGAAGACGACGACGTCGTCGACACGGTTGAGGAACTCGGGCCGGAAGTGCTGCTTGAGCTCGTCCGAGACCTTGTTCTTCATGCGCTCGTAGTTGGACTTCGTGTCACCCGTGGCCGCGAAGCCCAGGTTGAACCCCTTGGAGATGTCCCGCGTACCAAGGTTGGTCGTCATGATGATGACCGTGTTCTTGAAGTCCACGACGCGGCCCTGGGAGTCGGTCAGGCGACCGTCCTCCAGGATCTGCAGCAGCGAGTTGAAGATGTCCGGGTGGGCCTTCTCCACCTCGTCGAAGAGGACGACGGAGAACGGCTTGCGGCGGACCTTCTCGGTCAGCTGACCGCCCTCTTCGTAGCCCACGTAGCCGGGGGGCGAACCGAAGAGACGCGAGACCGTGTGCTTCTCGCTGAACTCCGACATGTCGAGGGAGATCAGCGCGTCCTCGTCACCGAAGAGGAACTCGGCCAGGGCCTTGGACAGCTCCGTCTTACCGACACCGGACGGGCCCGCGAAGATGAACGAGCCACCCGGACGCTTCGGGTCCTTCAGACCGGCCCGCGTACGGCGGATCGCCTTCGAGAGCGCCTTGACGGCGTCCCGCTGGCCGATGACCCGCTTGTGGAGCTCGTCCTCCATGCGCAGCAGACGCGAGGACTCCTCCTCGGTCAGCTTGAAGACCGGGATGCCGGTGGCGGTCGCGAGGACCTCGGCGATCAGCTCGCCGTCGACCTCGGCGACGACGTCCATGTCGCCGGCCTTCCACTCCTTCTCGCGCTTGGCCTTCGCCGCGAGCAGCTGCTTCTCCTTGTCGCGGAGAGACGCCGCCTTCTCGAAGTCCTGGGAGTCGATGGCCGACTCCTTGTCGCGGCGCACGCCCGCGATCTTCTCGTCGAACTCGCGGAGGTCCGGCGGCGCGGTCATCCGGCGGATGCGCATCCGGGAACCGGCCTCGTCGATCAGGTCGATCGCCTTGTCCGGCAGGAAGCGGTCCGAGATGTACCGGTCGGCCAGCGTGGCCGCCTGCACGAGCGCCTCGTCCGTGATCGAGACACGGTGGTGGGCCTCGTAGCGGTCGCGCAGACCCTTGAGGATCTCGATGGTGTGCGGCAGCGACGGCTCCGCGACCTGGATGGGCTGGAAGCGGCGCTCGAGGGCCGCGTCCTTCTCCAGGTGCTTGCGGTACTCGTCGAGCGTGGTGGCGCCGATGGTCTGGAGCTCACCGCGGGCCAGCATCGGCTTCAGGATGGAAGCCGCGTCGATGGCGCCCTCGGCGGCACCCGCACCCACGAGCGTGTGCAGCTCGTCGATGAACAGGATGATGTCGCCGCGGGTGCGGATCTCCTTGAGGACCTTCTTCAGGCGCTCCTCGAAGTCACCGCGGTAGCGGGAACCGGCGACCAGCGCACCGAGGTCGAGGGTGTAGAGGTGCTTGTCCTTGAGGGTCTCGGGCACCTCGCCCTTGACGATGGCCTGGGCGAGGCCCTCGACGACGGCGGTCTTGCCGACGCCGGGCTCACCGATCAGGACCGGGTTGTTCTTGGTACGGCGCGACAGGACCTGCATGACGCGCTCGATCTCCTTCTCGCGCCCGATGACCGGGTCGAGCTTGGACTCACGAGCGGCCTGCGTCAGGTTGCGGCCGAACTGGTCGAGCACCAGGGACGTGGAGGGGGTGCCCTCCGCAGGACCGCCGCTGGCGCCGGCGGTCTCCTTGCCCTGGTAACCGGAGAGCAGCTGGATGACCTGCTGCCGCACCCGGTTGAGATCGGCGCCCAGCTTGACGAGGACCTGGGCGGCCACACCCTCGCCCTCGCGGATCAGGCCGAGCAGGATGTGCTCCGTGCCGATGTAGTTGTGGCCCAGCTGAAGGGCCTCGCGGAGCGACAGCTCCAGGACCTTCTTGGCACGGGGGGTGAAGGGGATGTGGCCGGACGGAGCCTGCTGGCCCTGCCCGATGATCTCCTCCACCTGCTGGCGGACCGCCTCGAGCGAAATCCCGAGGCTCTCCAGGGCCTTAGCGGCGACACCCTCGCCCTCGTGGATCAAGCCCAGGAGGATGTGCTCGGTGCCGATGTAGTTGTGGTTGAGCATCCGGGCTTCTTCCTGAGCCAGGACGACAACCCGCCGCGCGCGGTCGGTGAACCTCTCGAACATCGTTAATCGCTCCTCAGAGCGGTCAGGCAGTAAGGGGTCGGTCCCCTCCCTGTCCTTCCGCAGCTTAGTCCCGCAAGCGGGGACCGCTCATTCATCTGCCGACACCCGGACCCTTCCCTGGACAGTCTCCTATCCTCAAGCGCCGACACCTGCTCCAACCCGATGGTGCGAGACGATGTTCCCGCAGGCCAGGCAGATACCCCCACCATCACTACGCCGATGGCGAACGCGAGATGCCCGGCGCACGCGTGTCGCCCCTCCCACTAGGGATGTCTTACCCGCACTCGCGGACAGTCCATGCGGCGCACGCCGGTTCCCTCCGCTACGGGCGAACACCATTGCGCCACCCCGCGCTCCCGTACGCCGTTTCGACGCGAACTCTGCGCGTCCGTCCGGCGACAGCACGTAACTCCCGGGCGCCCTCGGCGGTTGCTCCTGGCATGGTCGCCTCTTCGTCCGTCCCCGGCTCCGCCGTCCCGCTGCCCCGGCGCCCGCTCGAAGCGGCCGGCTGCGGCTCCGACCCCGTCCGGCGGTGGTACGCGGACGCGCTCGGCTGGGCTGCGGAGCCCGGCCCGCGCGGAGCGCGGCTGCGCACGGGCGTGCGGTTCGATGTGCTGGAGCTGCCGGCGGACGCGGGCTTCGCGATGCTGCACCGGTGCGATCCCCGCTCGCCGGTGGCCGTGCGGGGGGAGACGATGCAGCTGCTGGTCGCGGCGGGCAGCGCGGACGAGGTGCCCGGCCTGCTCGACTGGCTGGAGTGGGGGGCGCTGGCGACGGACCTCGTCGCCCTGGGGGCGGACGGGTTCATCGACGCCCCGACACCGCCGGGGTGGGCCGGTCCACAGGAGGCCGCGACGTGGGCGCGGCCCCCCGAGCCCGGACGCGACCTCGCACCGGTGCTGCCGGCCCTGACGAGCCTGGCGGCCGTCTCGACCTCGTCGGCCGTGGGGGGCGGTGGGGGCGCCCCCGATCTCGTACGACTCGTGGACACGGCCGCGACCCACTGCCACCGTGCCCGTCTGCGCCGCGCATCCGCAGCGCCGGGACCTCAGCCGTTGGCCTTCTCGTAGGCCTCGCGGATCGCCTGGGGGACACGGCCGCGGTCGTTCACGTCGTGGCCGTTCTCCTTGGCCCAGGCGCGGATCTGCGCCGTGTCCTGGTTGCCGCCGGAGGCGGCGCGCGCCTTGCCCCGCCCGCTCGCGGCACGGCCACCGGTACGCCGGCCGCTCTTCACGTACGCGTCGAGAAGACCGCGCAGCTTGTCCGCATTGGCGGTGGTGAGGTCGATCTCGTATGTCTTGCCGTCGAGCGCGAACGTCACGGTCTCGTCCGCCTCGCCGCCGTCGAGGTCATCGACAAGAAGGACCTGAACCTTCTGTGCCACCGGGATTTCCTTTCATCGATAACTGAAGGCCGGCCTCCCGCGACCGCGGCCGCTGTTTCGCCGTCCCCTTGTTATATGCAGTACTGCAGTACGTCGGAAAGCAAACCGCTTTTGCCGGAAAAACACAAACCCCTGGCTGAGATCGGGAGAGATCCCGGAGTTGTACGCTGCCCAGCCGGGCCGAAAACATGCGCGTTTCGGACATAGGGGGACCGCTCGCCGGTCGTTGCCGGAATACGGGGCGGGCGATCACAGATGCAGAAGCATCCGGCTGTTGCCCAGGGTGTTCGGTTTCACTCGTTCGAGACCGAGGAACTCCGCTACGCCCTCGTCATAGGAACGGAGCAGCTCACTGTAGACATCGGTGTCGACCGTATCGACGGGCGTCTCACCGATCTCCACGAAGCCGTGCTTGACGAAGAACTCGACTTCGAAGGTGAGACAGAAAACGCGGCGAACACCGAGCCAGCGGGCGGTGCGGAGCAGCTTGTCGAGCACCTGGTGGCCCACGCCGCCGCCCTTGACCTGGGGGTTCACCGCGAGCGTGCGGACTTCCGCCAGGTCCTCCCACATGACGTGCAGCGCGCCGCAGCCGACGACCTCGGCGTTGTCGTCCCGTTCCGCGACCCAGAACTCCTGGATGTCCTCGTAAAGCGTCACGGTCGCTTTGTCGAGCAGGATCCCCTGGTGGCTGTACGCGTCGAGCAGGCGGCGCACCGCGGGTACATCGGCGGTCCTGGCCCTGCGGACGGTGATGGCATTCGCGGTCGAATCGGAGCGGGTGAAGACTTCCGGGGGCTCTGCTGGCATGTGCGGACGCTATCGCCCGGGCCCCTCGTCCGCTTCCCCGGGTCCTGACGGCACTTCGGACGGCACTTCGGGCGCCACTTCAGGCGGTGCTTCGGCGGGCACTTCGGCGGGCACTTCGGGCTGAACGATGCGCATCGCGTCCCTGAGTGCTTCGCGCTGCTGGGACGACATCATGCCGAAGAAGGCGACGAGCGCGGCCGCGGGGTTGTCGCTGCGGGCCCACGCCTCGTTCATCAGCGCGGCCGAGTAGGCGGCGCGGGTGGAGACGGCCTCATATCGATAGGCCCGGCCTTCCGCCTCGCGGCGTACCCAGCCCTTCTGATGAAGATTGTCCAATACGGTCATGACCGTGGTGTACGCGATCGACCGTTCCTGCTGGAGATCCTCCAGAACTTCCCTCACCGTCACCGGGCGGTTCCACTTCCACACCCGTGTCATCACTGCGTCTTCGAGTTCTCCCAAGGGGCGGGGCACGAACAGCACAATAGTGGGAGAAGACGGTAATTCAACGCCGGACGTGGCGAGCAGCGGGAAACAATGACAAAAGGGGCGCCTCTCGGACGCCCCTCCGTACGGCTGCGGCCCGCCGCCGCGGTGCGGTCAGGCGCCGGCCTCGTGCCGCACGCCGCCCTGCTGGGCGGCCTCGGCGCGCGCGAGGGCGGCGTCGACGGCCGCGTCCTCCTTGGCCTTCTTGTCGCCACCCTGCGACTTCACGATCGTCACGATCAGACCGATGAAGAACGCGGCCATCACTACCGGGGGCACGAGCGCGGAGACGTAGTCCATGCCCCCAGAGTAGCTAGCCCACGGCCCACTGCCGCGGCGGGGCCGGGGGCTGCGCGGGTCGGCGTTTGGGCGGGAAGACCTCGGCCGGGGTGGGCACGGGCTTGGGCGGGGTGGCGGGGCCGGGGCGCGCGGGCGGCTGGCCGGCCGCCGCGAGACCGCCGGGCAGTGCGAGCAGATGCGAGCGGGAGGCCGGCACGCGCGGGCGCCGGGGGGCTTCCAGGCGGGCCCGCAGGTGCTGTTCGGCGAGGACCTGGCAGCGGCCGAGCAGGGCCGCCGCCCGGGGGTTGCCGCGCAGGGCGCGCAGTCCGGCGAGGTCGTCGGCGCCGGGCTGGTGGCCCGCGGCCAGCGCGTCCTCGAGCAGGCTCAGATAGCCGGTGGCGGAGCCGGGCAGCGCGGCCCGGTACCGGTCGAGGTCGGCGAGCAGGAAGGCGCGCATACGGGCGCTCTCCCGCGCGGCGTCGTCGACCGATTCGGCGAGTCGAAGACAGTCCCGGACGTCCGTGTCCGAGGCGGGGCTGGGATGGAGGGCGAGGGCGAGGGCGCGTCGGAGCACACGCAGCTCTTCTGCACCGAACGCCAGGCCGCCGCGGTTTCCGTAGGGCGTGGGCATGAACTGACGATACGCACTATTACCGACAAAATCGGCTTAACCGGCAATCCCCGGGCGCGCCCTGGCGCCCGGGGATGAGGAACAGGCTTTTACGCGCGGCCCGCTCGGCGGCGACGGGCGACGGTGAACAGCACCCCGCCGGCGGCAAGGGCCGTGGCGGCGGCCGCCGCGTACCAGGGCAGGGCGCCCGCGCCGGTGTCGGCCATGGAGCCGGACCCGGTGCCGCCCGAGGTCGTGGTGGCGGAGCCGCCGTTGCCCGGGGAGGCCGAGGCGTGACCGGTGCCCGGGGTCGCCGTGGCGCCGCCCGACGTCGAGCCCGTACCGCCCGTGGACGTGGTGGAGCCGTCACCCAGCTTGCCGTCGACGGTCACGGTGATGGGGGCGGTGTTGTTCTTGGTGTTGCTGTCCTTGTAGTCCCTGCTGCCGCTGTCCCGCTCGCGCTGCACCGTGATCGAGCCCGGGGCGAGGGCCTTGGGCTTGTCGATGCGCAGGTCGAAGACGAACGGCGCGGTCTGCCCCGCGTTGAGGTAGGTGTCGTGGAGGTCCTGGAGGCACCGGTAGGCCCTGGCGCCGGGGACACTGGTGTAGGGGGATGTCGTCGCGCGGCAGTCGGCCGGGACCTTGACCGCCGTCGTGCCCTGCGGGATCTTCACCGAGACGCCGGAAGTGGCGTCCTCGCCCGGATCCTCGCCCTCGTAGTTCACGAGGGTGGCCGGTCCGTTGTTGCGGGCGCCCAGCTCGGCCGTCACCACCTGCCCGGCCTTGCCGTCGAGGGTGGCGCCCAGCGCTTCGAGGTCCGTCGAGTTGTCCGCCGCGACCCCGCCGTAGAAGTAGAAACCCAGCTGCTTTCCGGGGCCTTCCGCGCGCTTCGTGAGCTTCAGCTCCCGTCCGGTACCGCGGTGCGGGGAGATGAGTTCGCTGCTGCGGTCGCGCTCACCGAGGCTGCCGGTCCATCGTTCGTACAGGGCAGTGGTGCCGATCTTCACTGCCGACACGTCCAGGTCGTACGTGGCGCCGGGCTCGACGGGCCCCTTGACGCGGCACATCATCGCCGTGTCCTCGGAGGGGTATCCGGACCGGTCACCGTACTCGCAGTTGCTGAACTCCTCGACGTACGACAACCCCTGGGTCATCATCACCGATACGTAGACGTCCTGCACGGTGCGGGTACTGAAGTTTCTGAAGCCCGCCAGGGGCTGGACGGTCCGGCCGGGCTGCGACTCCGGGGAGCGGGAGCCGTCCCTGTCGATGTACAGCCCCTCGTCCGCCACGGCCGCCTTCATCGTCGTCTTCCCGACGGGAACGCCGTTCGACGTGGCGGATATCCGGATCTGCCCGGCGAAGCCGGGCTGGGAATTCGCGAACACCCGCAGTTGCCCGCTCGTGACGAAGAACGCCCCCGGCTCGAGCGGCTTGCCACCGTTCACCCCCTGCTCCGAGCAGACGATGATCAGCTTCTCTTTCACCTCGCAGCCCGCCTCGTTGCTCGACAACGACATCTGGTCCTTGAACGCGGTGGCGTCGATCGTCACTGTCAGGTTCTTCAGGTCCTGCTCGCCTGTGTTGCGCGTGGAGAACGTGATACCGGACGAGCCGATCGGATCGACCTCGACCGAATCACGGTCCCCGGCGAACTCGAACTTCAGCGGCGCGTCCCCGTCGGCCGCCTGCCCGGGAGAAGCCGTGCCGAGCGCCAGCAGCCCCGCCGTGAGGGCGGCGGCGCCGGCGCGCAGTGCGTAGCGGGGTAGGGGTCTTGACGGCATGGCGCTCCTTCAGCGGTCACTGATCGAAGGTGTTCCGATCGGCGACTCAGACCGGCGATGCCGGATGAAGGTTGTATGAACGCGGAACAAACACCTGGGCGCGCGAGACGAACACCTAGGCGCGCGAGACGTTGCGCTCGTAGACCAGCCGCAGACCGATCAACGTCAGCCACGGCTCGTGCTCGTCGATGACCGAGGCCTCGCCGAGGATGATCGGGGCGAGGCCGCCGGTGGCGATGACGGTCACGTCGTCCGGGTCGTCCGCCAGCTCCTTGGCCATGCGCTGCACCACGCCGTCGACTTGGCCGGCGAAGCCGTAGACGATGCCCGACTGCATCGCCTCGACGGTGTTCTTGCCGATGACGCTGCGCGGCCGGGCCAGTTCGATCTTGCGCAGCTGCGCGCCGCGCACGCCGAGCGCCTCCACGGAGATCTCGATGCCGGGGGCGATGACGCCGCCGGTGTACTCGCCGCGCGCGGAGACCGCGTCGAACGTCGTCGCCGTGCCGAAGTCCACGACGATCGCCGGGCCGCCGTACAGCTCCACGGCCGCGACCGCGTTGATGATGCGGTCGGCGCCGACCTCCTTGGGGTTGTCCATGAGGATCGGGACGCCGGTCTTGATGCCGGGTTCGACCAGGACGGCGGGGACGTCGCCGTAGTAGCGGCGGGTGACCTCGCGCAGTTCGTGCAGGACCGAGGGGACGGTCGAGCAGATGGCGATGCCGTCGATGCCGTCGCCCAGTTCGTCGCCGAGCAGCGGGTGCATGCCCATCAGGCCCTGGAGCAGGACGGCGAGTTCGTCGGCTGTTCTGCGCGCGTCGGTGGAGATGCGCCAGTGCTCGACGATCTCCTCGCCGTCGAACAGGCCGAGGACGGTGTGGGTGTTGCCTACGTCGATGGTCAGGAGCATGGCGGCCGCGTCACTCCGCTTCGCGCAGGTCGAGGCCGATGTCCAGGATCGGCGAGGAGTGGGTGAGGGCGCCGACGGCGAGGAAGTCGACCCCGGTCTTCGCGTACTCCGCCGCGTTCTGCAGGGTCAGCCGGCCGGAGGACTCCAGGAGCGCGCGGCCGGCCGTGAGCGCCACCGCCTCCTCGGTCTCGGCGGGCGTGAAGTTGTCGAGCAGGACCAGGTCGGCGCCGGCGTCCAGGACCTCGCGGAGCTGGTGCAGCGTGTCGACCTCGACCTCGACGGGCAGGCCGGGGAAGCGGTCGCGGACCGCCTGGAACGCCTGGGCGACGCCGCCCGCGGCGACCACGTGGTTGTCCTTGACCAGGGCGGCGTCGGAGAGCGACATGCGGTGGTTGACGCCGCCGCCCGCGCGGACCGCGTACTTCTCCAGGGAGCGCAGACCGGGTGTGGTCTTGCGGGTGTCGCGGACCTTGGTCTTCGTGCCCTCCAGCGCGTCGGCCCACGCGCGCGTGGCCGTCGCGATGCCGGAGAGGCGGCACAGGAGGTTGAGCGCGCTGCGCTCGGCGGTCAGCAGGTCGCGGGTGCGGGTGGTGACGGACAGGAGCCTGTCGCCCGCGCTCACGAGGTCGCCGTCCTCGGCGTGCCGCTCGACCTCGAACTCGTCGGTGGCCACGACGGAGATGATCGCCTCGGCGACCCGCAGGCCGGCCACGACCCCGTTCTCCCGGGCCGTGAAGTCGGCGGTGGCGACCGCCTCTTCGGGGATCGTGGCGACGGTCGTCACGTCGACGCCGCCGTCCAGGTCCTCGGCGATCGCCATGTGGGCGATGTCCTCGATCTCGACCGGGTGCAGCCCCGCGTCGAGCAGCAGCTGGGCGAGCGAGGGGTCGAGGCCGCACTCCATGGCGGACTCGGCCCCGGCCGACGCCTGCGCGCAGCCGCACGCGTCGCCGCAGCCGTCGCTGTCGGCGTCTGCCAGGGGGAGGTCGGGGGTGGCGCTCACGTCGGTCACTGCTCCTGAAGGGTCGTTGCCGGGAAGTCTGCGGTCTGAGTGGTGTACGTGGCCAGAGTGCGGTCGGGATTGAGGCCCACGACGATGTGGCGGCGCCAGTTCGCGTCGTCGCGGTCGGCGTGGTCCTCGCGCCAGTGGCAGCCCCGGGTCTCCTCGCGGCGGCGGGCGGCGGCGACCAGGACGCGGGCCACGCAGAGCAGGTTCGTCGCCTCCCAGGTGTCCACGCCCGGCTCGGCCGTCTTGCCGTCCTCGGCCAGGGAGTTGACGGCGTCGGCGTGGATGCGGCCGAGCTGGGCCGCGGCCTCGGCGAGTGAGTCGGCGGAGCGCAGCACGCCCGCGCCCGCGGACATCACCCGCTGGATGGCGAACCGGGCCTCGCGGGGCAGCAGGGGGTGGGTCGGGGTCGACGGGTGCGGGACGGGTGCGGGCACGCGCGCGGGGAGCTGCTGCGCGGCGTGCTGGCGCGTGATGTCGTCCGCGATGCGCTCCGCGTAGACCAGGCCCTCCAGGAGGGAGTTGGAGGCGAGCCGGTTGGCGCCGTGGACGCCGGTGCAGGCGACCTCACCGCACGCGTACAGGCCGGGCACCGTGGTGCGGCCGTGCGGGTCGGTGCGTACGCCGCCGGAGGCGTAGTGCGCGGCCGGGGCGATCGGGACGGGCTCGGTGACGGGGTCGATGCCGTGGGCGCGGCAGGCGGCGAGGATGGTGGGGAAGCGGTGCTCCCACATGTCGGCCCCGAAGTGGCGCCCGTCCAGGTACATGTGGTCGGTGCCCTGCTCCTGCATGCGGCGCGTGATGCCCTTGGCGACGATGTCGCGGGGGGCGAGTTCGGCCAGTTCGTGCTGGCCCACCATGAAGCGCACGCCGTCCGCGTCCACCAGGTGGGCGCCCTCGCCACGGACGGCTTCGGAGACGAGCGGCTGCTGGCCCTCGGCGTCCGCGCCCAGGAAGAGCACCGTCGGGTGGAACTGGACGAACTCCAGGTCGCTGACCTCGGCTCCGGCGCGCAGGGCGAGGGCGACGCCGTCCCCGGTCGACACGTGCGGGTTCGTGGTCGCGGAGAAGACCTGGCCCATGCCGCCGGTCGCGAGGACCACGGCGGGGGCCAGGGCCGCGCCGACGCCGTCGTGCTGGCCCTCCCCCATGACGTGCAGGGAGACCCCGGCGGTGCGGCCGTCGGCATCCGTGAGCAGGTCCAGGACGAGGGCGTTCTCCACGGTGCGGATGCCGCGCGCGCGGACCGCGTCGACGAGGGCGCGGGAGACCTCCGCGCCCGTCGCGTCACCGCCGGCGTGCGCGATGCGGCGCCGGTGGTGGCCGCCCTCGCGGGTGAGGGCCAGCCCGCCGTCGTCGGCCGCGTCGAAGTGGGCGCCGGTGGCGATGAGCCGGCGTACGGCGCCGGGGCCCTCGGTGACGAGGGTGCGCACGGCCTCCTCGTCGCACAGGCCCACGCCCGCCACCAGGGTGTCGTCCAGGTGCTGGGCGGGGGTGTCGCCGTCGCCGAGCGCGGCGGCGATGCCGCCCTGCGCCCAGCGGGTGGAGCCGTCGTCGAGGCGGGCCTTGGTGACCACGACGGTGGTCAGGCCCGCGGCCTCGCAGCGCAGGGCCGCGGTCAGGCCCGCGACGCCGGAGCCGACGATCACGACGTCGGCCGCGACGGACCAGCCGGGGGCCGGGGCGTGCAGACGTATGCCGGTGGAGGTCACAGCTGGGCTCCGAACGTCAGGGGCAGATTGTCGATCAGCCGGGTCGTGCCGACGCGCGCGGCGACGGCGAGGAGCGCGTCGCCCTCGAAGTCCTCGCCCACGTCGGAGAGGTCGGCCGGGTCGACCAGGGCCAGGTAGTCCAGTTCGACCGGCGGCCGCAGGCGCGCGGCCTCGTCCAGGATCTGGCGGGCCGCCGCGCGGACGGCCGCGGGGCCGCCGGGGGTGGCGACGGCGTGGGCGTCGGCGGCGGCGCGGGCCTCACCGAGGGCGCCGAGGGCCTGGGCGCGGGCGCGCGTGGCGGGGTGCTCCGCGGCCCGTGCGCGCAGCGCCTGCTGGGCGGCGTGCCGCTCGCGGCCCGCGAACAGGGCGCGGGACAGCGCGAGCGCGCTGCGGCGCTCGTCCGGCGACAGGTAGCGGTTGCGGGAGGACAGGGCCAGGCCGTCGCTCTCGCGGACCGTGGGCACGGCGACGATCTCCACGTCGAAGTTCAGGTCGCGCACCATGCGGCGGATCAGGGCGAGTTGCTGGGCGTCCTTCTGGCCGAACAGGGCGACGTCCGCGCGCGTGAGGTGGAGCAGCTTGGCGACGACGGTGAGCATGCCGTCGAAGTGGCCCGGGCGCGCGGCGCCTTCGAGCAGCTCGCCCATGGGCCCGGCCGCGATGCGCACCTGCGGCTGCCCGCCGGGGTAGACCTCGTCGACGGAGGGCGCGAAGACGGCGTCGGCGCCCGCCTGTTCGGCGATCTTGAGGTCGGCGTCCAGGGTGCGCGGGTAGCGGTCGAGGTCCTCGCCCGCGCCGAACTGCAGCGGGTTCACGAAGACGGTGACGACCACCTCGCCGTCGGCGCCCGCGCGCTCGCGGGCCGTGCGGATCAAGGTGGCGTGGCCTTCGTGCAGGGCACCCATGGTCATGACGACGACGCGCTGCCCGCTACGCGCGCGTGTCCGCAGTTGTGCGCCCTCGTGCAGCAGGGCCGTGCTCCTCGTGCTCATCGGGTCTCCTCCGCGCCGGTCGCGAGGACGCCGAGCAGGTCCTCGGCGAGTTCGGGCTTGAGCAGGCCGTGCGCGAGGGCGCGGTCGGCGGTCGCGCGGGCCATCGCGAGGTAGCCGGGGACGGTCCCGGGGGCGTGTCTGCGCAACTCCGCGACGTGCGCGGCGACCGTGCCGGCGTCCCCGCGGGCGACGGGTCCGGTGAGGGCCGCGTCGCCGGACCTGAGGGCGTTGTCGAGCGCGGCGCCGAGCAGCGGGCCGAGCATCCGGTCGGGGGCGCTCACGCCTGCGTCGCGCAGCAGGTCCATGGCCTCGGCGACCAGCGTGACCAGGTGGTTCGCGCCCAGGGCGAGAGCCGCGTGGTAGAGCGGGCGCTTCTCCTCGGCGATCCACTCGGGCTCGCCGCCCATCTCGATCACCAGGGCCTCGGCGGCGAGGCGCAGCTCCTCGGGGGCGGTCACGCCGAACGAGCAGCCGGCCAGCCGCTGGACGTCGACGGCGGTGCCGGTGAAGGTCATCGCCGGGTGCAGCGCGAGGGGCAGGGCGCCCGCGCGCAGGGCCGGGTCGAGAACCTTGACGCCGTACCGGCCGGAGGTGTGGGCGAGCAGCTGGCCGGGGCGGATCGAGCCGGTCTCCACGAAGCCGTCGACGAGACCCGGCAGCGCGTCGTCCGGGACGGTGAGCAGCACGAGGTCGGCGCGGGCCAGGACCTCGGCGGGCGGCACCAGCGGCACGTCCGGCAGGAGGGCGGCGGCGCGGCGCACGGAGGCGTCGGAGACGCCGGAGACGGCGACGGGGCGGTGCCCGGCCAGCTGGAGCGAGGCGGCGAGCGCGGGCCCCACGCGGCCCGCGCCGACGACGCCGACGGTGAGGCGGGCCGGGCGGTCCTGGGGGTCGAGGGGCTCGGGTCGGGGGTTCGGGGAGGGAAGTGACACGGGGCGAGGGCCTTCCGTTCCAGTCCGCTCGGGGTACCGGACGATTTCTCGTCATGTTAACGCTATCTGGGCGCAGCGGGCTCGGTTGTCCACAGGCTGTGGGCAAGCGCACGCGCGTACGACATGATCCGTGGATGAACGCGAACGGCGAACCCGATGAACCTGAGGCCCGGCAGACGGCGCGACGGCTCGCGGCCCGCCGGGGCGCGAAGCGGACGCTGGCCCGGCAGCCGGGCGACAGCACGCTGGGCGAGCGGCTCGCCCAGGTGTCGGCCGCCGCGGACTCGGTGACCGACCTCGCGGGCGGCCTCGACTTCTACGGGGACGGCGTCGTCGCCGACCTGGAGGCGCGGGTGGCCACGCTACTCGGCAAGGAGGCGGCGGCGTTCTTCCCCACCGGCACGATGGCGCAGCAGGTCGCGCTGCGCTGCTGGGCCGGGCGCACCGGCAGCGCCACGGTCGCCCTGCATCCGCTGGCCCACCCGGAGGTGCACGAGCGCGGCGCTCTGGCGCAGGTGTCGGGGTTGCGCACGGTGCACCCCACTCGGGAGCCGCGCCCGTTCACGGCCGACGAGATCGACGCGCTGGACGAGCCGTTCGGGACGCTTATGCTCGAACTGCCGCTGCGGGACGCCGGGTTCGTACTGCCCTCGTGGCAGGAGCTGGTGGACGTGTGCGGGGCGGCACGCGCGCGGGACGCCGTCGTGCACTTCGACGGGGCGCGGCTGTGGGAGTGCGCGGCCCACTTCGGGCGCCCCCTGGACGAGATCGCGGAGCTGGCGGACAGCGTCTACGTGTCGTTCTACAAGACGCTCGGCGGGCTCAGCGGCGCCGCCCTCGCGGGCCCCCGGTCGTTCGTGGAGGAGGCGAGGGCCTGGCGGCACCGCTACGGGGGCCAGGTCTTCCAGCAGTTCCCCCAGGTGATCGCCGCGCTGGCGGGCCTGGACCAGGAGCTGCCCCGGCTGCCGCAGTACGTGGCGCACGCGCACGTGGTCGCGGAGGCGATGGAGGAGGGTTTCGCCGGGTCCGGGGTGGCGTGGGCGCGGGTCCACCCGCGGCCGCCGCACACCCACCAGTTCCGGGTCTGGCTGCCCTACGAGCCCGACGCGCTCACGGAGTCGGCCGTGACGCAGGCGGAGGAGACGAAGGTGGCGCTGTTCGGGCGCTGGTCGGCGAGCGGCACGGCGCCGGGCGTGTCGGTCACCGAGGTCACGGTCGCCGCGGCGGGCCTGGAATGGAGCGCCGACGACGTCCGCGCGGCCGTCGCGGATTTCGTGGGGCGGTTGCCGGGGCGGGCGTAGCGGAGCCTCAGCACCCCGCCGCGGGCCCGCGGCGGGTGCCGGGGTGCCGCAGCCAGGCGCGCACGGCGTGGCGGCGGCGGGCGAGCGCGGCCCGGACGCGGCCGCGGGCCGGGCGGCCGGCGAGGACCGCCTCGAACCGGCGGTGGTCGCGCAGTTCGCGCAGGGCGGCCCAGTCGTGCGTGCCCGGAACCGGTCCTGGTACCTCACCGCGCTGGGCGGCCCGGTAGACGTCGAGGGCGTACTGCTGGCTGACGGTCATGGCGAACACCTCGCTCCACATCAATTGTCACCCTGTGCCCCGGAATGCGCCGAGTCGCGGCGGTAAGGGCCGCTCTGCCGCGCTTCGGGGCCGATGACCAGGAGGTTGCTCCGCGCCCGGCGCCCCGGTCACGTCGATTGACGGGAGCTGTCAATCGACGTCCCGGATGTCGGTGGCGGCGGGCACCATGGGGCCCATGAGCGTGCGGATCGACATCACCGGCCTGACGCCCGAGCGCGTCGGCGTCGTGCCCTCCCCGCTGGCGGAGCTCGGCATGGCGCTGCACGCGCTGGCCGAGCCCGCCCACCACCCGGGGCTCCAGGGCTGGACGACGAGCGTGTCCGCCTGCCTGGACGCCTGCCTGGCCGACCGGTTGTGCGAGGCGGACTTCCTGTGGCGGACGACGTTCTCGGACGTCTTCACGCCGTCGGCCGGGATCGCCGGGCGCCGCACCCGTCCGGGAGCGACGCTCACCGAGGAGCTCGACCTGCTCGACAAGCTCTCCGACGAGCAGTTCGTGGACGCGGCCCTGGAGTTCACCTGCCAGTCCACGTACGCGAGCAGGACCGTCAGCCGGCTCGACGACCCGCGCACCCGCGAGCGCGCGCTCGACCTGGCGGCGGCGCGCGGAGCGCACCAGGTGCGGTTCACGCGGCGTCTGCTGGACGATCCGCCCGCGGTCCGGGCCTGGTTGCGCGAGCTGCTGCGCGACTGCGAGGAGGCGTTCTTCGCGGACGTGTGGTCACGGGTGCAGCACCAGCTGGCGGCGGACGCGCGGCACAAGACGGAGCTGATCCGCCGCAAGGGGCTCGGCGCCGCCCTCCAGGCCGCCTCCGCCGCGGTCTCGCTCGACGCGGCGGGCCGCACCGTCACCGTCGACAAGATCGCCGAGGGGGTCGCGTCGGTGGCGGACGGCGACCTCGTCCTGGTGCCGACCAGCCTGGGATGGCCGCACCTGTGGGTGCTGCACCGCGCGGGCTGGCAGCCGGTGATCACCTACCCCGTCTCGGCGCCGGGGCCCGCCGCGCCGCCCTCCGTGGAGCAGCTGACCCGGCGGATGTCCGCGCTGGCCCACCCGGTGCGGATGCGGCTCTGCCGGCACCTCGCGCGCGGCTCGTACACGACGGGCGAGCTGGCCGACGCGCACGGGAGGTCCGCGCCGGAGATATCCCGGCACCTGTCGGTGCTCAAGAAGGCCGGGCTGGTCACGACGCGGCGTCAGGGCCGCTACGTACAGCACCAGTTGGACCTGGGCGTGGTCGTCCGCCTGGGCGGCGACTTCATCGAGGGGGTGCTGCGGTGACGGCGGCTCAGCCGTGCCCGCCGGCGCGGACCAGACCCGTCTCGTAGGCGAGGACGACGACCTGGACGCGGTCGCGCAGGTCCAGTTTGGTGAGGATGCGGCCGACGTGCGTCTTCACGGTGGCCTCGGAGAGCACCAGGTGCGCCGCGATCTCGCCGTTCGACAGTCCCTGCGCGACCAGGATCATCACCTCGCGCTCGCGCTCGGTGAGCCGCTCCAGCTGCTTGTGCCGCGGCTCCTTGGAGCCGCTGGGCAGCATCGGCGCGAACCGGTCCAGCAGCCGCCGCGTAGTGGACGGCGCGACGACCGCGTCGCCGCTGTGCACGGAGCGGATCGCGGTGAGCAGCTCGCCCGGGGGCACGTCCTTGAGCATGAAGCCGGAGGCGCCCGCCTTCAGGCCGGAGAACGCGTACTCGTCGAGGTCGAACGTGGTCAGGATCAGCACCTTCGGCGGGTGGGGGTCCGCGCAGATCCGCCGCGTCGCCTCCACGCCGTCCAGCTTCGGCATGCGGACATCCATGAGGACCACGTCCACCGCCGTCGCGCGCAGCACCTCCAGGGCCTCGACGCCGTCGCCCGCTTCGGCGACGACCTCCATGTCCGGCTGGGCGGCGAGCACCATCCGGAAGCCGGTGCGCAGCAGCACCTGGTCGTCGACGAGCATGACCTTGATCGACATCAGGGAGGGTCCTCACATGTGGTGGCGACTTGTGCGGGTTCGGTTGCTGGTACGTGTCACTGGGCGGGCTTGAGAGGCAGCAGGGCGCTGATACGGAAGCCACCGCCGGGGCGCGGACCCGCGTCGAGCGTGCCGCCGACCATACCGATGCGCTCCCGCATCCCGATCAGACCGTGGCCGCGGCCGTCCGCGCCCCCGTCCTCGTACAGCTCGTGCGGGGCGCCCTTGCCGTCGTCCTCGACGAGCAGGCCGAGGCCGTCGTCGAAGTAGACCAGGCGCACGCTCGCGCCCGCGTTCGGGCCGCCGTGCTTGCGGGTGTTGGTGAGCGCTTCCTGCACGATGCGGTACGCGGTCAGCTCGACGCCGCTGGGCAGCGGGCGCGGCGTGCCCTCCACCTTGAAGTCGACCGGCAGTCCGGCGGTGCGCACCTGGTCGACGAGGTCCTCGATCTGCTCGACGTCGGGCTGCGGCACGTACTCGCCGCCCTCCTCGTGCTCGCCGGTGCGCAGCACGCCGAGCAGCCGGCGCATCTCGGCGAGCGCCTGGCGGCCCGTGCCCGAAATGGTCTCCAGCGCCTTCTTCGCCTGCTCGGGCGCCTGGTCGAGGACGTAGGCGGCGCCGTCGGCCTGCACCACCATCACCGACACGTTGTGGGCGACGACGTCGTGCAACTCGCGCGCGATGCGTGCCCGTTCGGCGGCGACCGCGACCTTCGACTGGGCCTCGCGCTCCTTCTCCAGGCGGTTGGCGCGCTCCTCCAGCTGCGCCAGGTAGGCGCGGCGGGTGCGCAGCGAGTCACCGAGCACCCAGGCGAGGGCGAAGGGCACCATCTGGAAGACCGTGACCCCGACCTGCTCGACGCCGCTGGAGGTGTCCGTGGGCCAGCGCAGCTCCGCGAGCGGCGCCGCGCACAGCCCGCCGGCGAGGGCGAGCCGGGACGCCCAGCGCGGACCGCTCACAGCGACGGTGTAGATGATCACCAGCATCGCGAAGTCCGACGGATTGACCCGCGCGCCGAGGACCAGCTGACCGAGGCCCGCGGCGATCGCGAGCAGGAGCATCTTCTGCGGCATCCGGCGGCGCAGCGCCACGACCGCCGCCAGCAGGACGGCGCAGACGACCGACGCCAGTTCGTTCCCGCGCGGCGGCGAGCCGTTCATGGTGCTGCCGCTCGCCACCGAGATCCCGAGCAGGATCACGGCCCAGAAGCCGTCGACCCACGTCGGGTGTCTGCGGAGGAAGTCGTAGAGGCGCTGCACGTAACCCAGCGTAGGCAGGCCCGCGGCGTGCCGGGGTCAACCGGAGGGCCGATCCGCGCCGGGCGCGCGTACTCCCCAAGGTGGAGGCGCGTCCGCCCCCTGCGCATAGCCTTCAGGCGTGGAGCACGGACGGCAGGGCGGAAGAACCGGGTGGCGCGAGGCCATGGAGGAGGCGCTGTACGGGCCGCGGGGCTTCTACCGCAGGCCCGAGGGGCCCGCCGGGCACTTCCGTACGTCGGTGCACGCCTCCGCGCTGTTCGCGCGCGCCGTGGCCACACTGCTGTGCCGGGTCGACGCGGCGCTCGGTGAGCCGGCCGAGCTGGCCTTCGTCGACATGGCGGCGGGCCGCGGCGAGCTGGTGTCCGGGGTCCTGAAGGAGCTGCCGGGGGACGTCGCCGCACGCGTGCGTGCCTGTGCGGTGGAGAAGGCGGACCGTCCCCCGGGCCTCGATGAGCGGATCGCCTGGCGGGCCGAGGCGCCCGCCGGGGTCAGCGGCCTCCTCTTCGCGAACGAGTGGCTCGACAACGTGCCCCTGGAGGTCGTCGAGACGGACGCCGCGGGCACGGCCCGGCGGGTGCTGGTGGGACCGGACGGCACGGAGAGCCTCGATCCGGCGCCGCTCGACGAGGAGGCGCGCCGCTGGCTGGACACCTGGTGGCCGATGGCGGCCGAGCCGGGGCTGCGCGCCGAGGTCGGGGCGGCCCGGGACGCGGCGTGGGCGGAGGCGGTCGGTTCGCTGCGGCGCGGTCTCGCCGTCGCCGTGGACTACGCCCACACGCGCGCGGCCCGGCCGCCCTTCGGCACGCTCACCGGTTTCCGGGACGGCCGCGCGACCACGCCGGTGCCGGACGGCTCCTGCGACCTCACCGCCCATGTGGCCCTGGACGCGTGCGCGGTGACCCCGCAGGCCCGCGTCGTGGCGCAGCGCACCGCCCTGCGGGCCCTGGGGGTCACCGCCGGGCGCCCCGCGCTCGCGCTGGCGTCCCAGGACCCGGCGGCGTACGTACGGGCGCTCACGCGGGCAGGAGAGGCCGCGGAGCTGACGGCCCGCGGCGGACTCGGCGACTTCGGCTGGCTGGTGGAGCCCGTGGACCTGGCGGGCGGTGCCCTACTTGTCGATGTCGCCGACGACGAACAACAGTGACCCCAGGATCGCCACCATGTCGGCGACCAGCGTGCCGGGCAGCAGCTCGGCGAGCGCCTGGATGTTGTTGTACGAGGCGGAGCGCAGTTTGAGCCGGTACGGCGTCTTCTCGCCCTTGCTGACGAGGTAGTAGCCGTTGATGCCGAGCGGGTTCTCCGTCCACGCGTACGTGTGGCCCTCGGGCGCCTTCAGGACCTTCGGCAGGCGCTGGTTGACCGGCCCCGGCGGGAGGTCGGCGAGCCGGTCCAGGCAGGCGTCCGCGAGGTCGAGGGCGACGTGGGACTGCTCCAAGAGGCACTCGAAACGCGCCAGGCAGTCGCCTTCGTGCCGCGTGACGACCTTCAGGGTGTCCTGCAGCTCCCCGTAGGCGAGGTACGGCTCGTCGCGGCGCAGGTCGAAGTCGACACCGGAGGCGCGGGCGATCGGACCGCTGACCCCGTAGGCGTGCACCGCCTCCGCCGACAGGACACCGACGCCGCGCGTACGGGCCCGGAAGATCTCGTTGCCGAGGACCAGCCGGTCGTACACGTCCATCCGGGAGCGCACGTCCGCCACGGCGGCACGCGCGCGTCCCGTCCAGCCGAGCGGCAGGTCCTCCTTGAGGCCGCCGACCCGGTTGAACATGTAGTGCATGCGGCCCCCGGAGACCTCCTCCATGACGTTCTGGAGTTCCTCGCGCTCACGGAAGGCATAGAAGACCGGAGTGATTCCGCCCAGTTCGAGCGGGTACGAACCCAGGAACATCAGATGGTTCAGCACCCGGTTCAGCTCGGCGAGCAGGGTCCGCAGCCAGACCGCGCGCTCGGGGACCTCCATGCCCAGCATCCGCTCCACGGCGAGCACGACGCCCAGCTCGTTCGAGAAGGCGGAGAGCCAGTCGTGGCGGTTGGCGAGCATCACGATCTGCCGGTAGTCACGTGCCTCGAAGAGCTTCTCGGCTCCTCGGTGCATGTAGCCGATGACCGGTTCCGCCTGCTGGATGCGCTCGCCGTCGAGCACGAGACGCAGCCGCAGCACGCCGTGCGTGGACGGGTGCTGCGGACCGATGTTGAGCACCATGTCCGTGCTCTCCGCGGCACCACCGATGCCGACCGTGGCCTGAGTCGTGGGCGTCATGCGGACAGTCTCTCCTACGTAGGGTGGTCGGATGGAAACGGGGACTACGGGGGCCGCAGAGCCCGCCGGCGGCATCGCGGGCCGCTCGGAGGCAGGACCGGTATGGACGGGTGTGCAGCCCGGCCTGCTGAAGGTGCGCCGGCTGCTGCTGGTGCTCTGGGTGGTGCCGCCCGCAGTGGCGGCCGGGGTGCTGCTCGGCCTCTTCGCGGGGCCGCTCTGGGCGCTCCTGGCCCTGCTGCCGCTGGCCGCGGTGGCGTGGGGCTGGCCGATGCTGGGCCGCAACTGGCGCTCGTGGCGGTACGCGGAACGCGCCGACGACCTGCTGATCAGCCGGGGCGTGCTGTGGCGCGAGGAAACGATCGTGCCGTACGGGCGGATGCAGCTGGTCGAGGTGACCTCGGGCCCGCTGGAGCGCAGGTTCGGCCTGTCCAGCCTGCAACTGCACACCGCGGCCGCCGCCACCGACGCGACCATCCCGGGCCTGGTGCCGGCCGAGGCGGAGCGGCTGCGCGACCGCCTCACCGAGCTCGGCGAGGCCCGATCGGCGGGCCTGTGAGGACCTCCCACGAGCCCAGGGGCTCCACGGACCCGGTGCCGCCCGACGCCGTACGAGAGCAGCGCCTGCACCCCGTCACGCCGCTGCGCCGGGCCTGGGCGCCGATCGCCGTCCTGTTCGGCTGGGCCGTCCACGACATGGACCAGGCCCAGCGCCAGCTGGCCCACCTCACCGGCACCGCACTGCTCATCGGGATCGCCGTGCTGGTCCCGGCCGCGGCCCTGTACGGCTTCCTCACCTGGTGGTTCACGCACTTCGCCGTGACCGACACCGAACTGCGCATCCGTACGGGCCTGCTGTTCCGCCGCACCGCCCACATCCGGCTGGACCGTCTCCAGGCGGTCGACATCACCCAGCCGCTGGTGGCCCGCCTCGTAGGCGTGGCCAAGCTGAAACTCGACGTCGTAGGCGCCGACAAGAAGGACGAGTTGTCCTACCTGGGCGAGAAGCAGGCGCGCGACCTGCGGGCCGAACTCCTGGCCCGCGCCGCCGGGTTCGCCCCCGAGTCGGCGCGTGAGGTGGGCGAGGCCCCGGCGCGGCAGATCCTGCGCACGCCCCCGCGCATGCTCGCGGTGGCGCTGCTCCTGACGGGCGCCCCCTGGGGGATGCTGCTGGCGGCTCTGGCGGTGCCGGCCTTCTTGTGGTTCGCCACCCACAACCTGTGGACAGTGATCGGCGCCGGGGTGCCGCTGGCCGGCGCGGCGTTCACCCAGAGCGCGGGCCGTTTCATCAAGGAGTACGACTGGACGGTCGGTGAGTCCCAGGACGGGTTGCGCATCGACCACGGGCTGCTGGACCGGGTGCACGAGACGGTGCCGCCCGGCCGCGTGCAGACCGTCCGCCTCGTCGAGCCACTGCTGTGGCGCAGGCTCGGCTGGGTCCGCGTCGAACTGCACGTCGCCGGGTCCGCCAACTCCGTGCTGGTCCCCGTCGCCCCGCGCGAGCACGCCGAGGACGTCGTCGCGCGGATACTGCCGGGCGTCGCGGTGCCCAAAGCGGGCGACTTCGTGCCCGCGCCGCGGCGCGGGCGCTGGTGCGTTCCGGTCTGGTGGCGGGCCTACGGGGTCGCCGTCACGGAGACGGCGTTCGCCGCGCGGGACGGGCTCCTGCGACGCCGGCTCTCGCTCGTCCCGCACGCCAAGGTCCAGAGCGTGCGCCTCACCCAGGGGCCCTGGGAGCGCTGCTGGCGGGTGGCGGGGCTGCACCTGGACACCGGGGCCGACAAGACCGTGACAGCCCGCCTGCGGGACGCGCAGGAGGCGGCGGAGCTGCTGCGGGCCCAGGCGGACCGGTCGCGGACCGGTCGGCGAGTGGCCTGGCCGGACCGGTGGATGAGCGGGGCGCCGCAGGGCGAGGGCGGGTCGTAGAGTCCGGGCCAGCAGGAAGCAAAATGGCGCCCTACTTCCTGTAGGGCGCCGTTCTCGTGGCGGTGGGGCTCCGTAGAAGGTCTCAGGCTCGCAGCGCGGAGCGCAGGTCACCCACGTCGATCTGCTCGGTCTCGTCGTGGGCGGTCAGGTCGATGACCTCCTGCTCGGCGAGCGCCTCTTCCCCGATGACATCGGCCAGGTCCTCGTCCTGCGCCGCACCGCCCTGGACCCGCGGCTGCGTCTCCGCGTCGGCGTCCGGGTCGGCCTCGGCGTCGGAGCCGCTCGTCCCGAAGAAGTCGAAGCCGCCCTGGGGCACCTTGCGCACCGGCGCCGCGGGCGCCACCGCCGCGGCGACCGGCACGGTGTAGTGACCGGACGCCGCGCGGGACTTCCCCCGCGCATCGCCCTCCTCGGCGGCGGCGACAGGCGTCTCGGAGCGCCGCGCGAGCCGGTCGAGGGCCGCATTCGCCCGCAGGTACAGGGCCGCGGTGGCTCCGGACCGGGGGCCGGACGGAGCCGGGGCCTGCTCCTGGGCCTGGCCCCGGGCCGGCGGCAGCGCCCGGGTCGGGACCGCCGCCTCGATGGCGAGCCGGCGCCGGCCCTCCAGCGCGCTGGCCCGCTCCGTCTCCGCGTTCGCGTACCGCCGCAGCAGCGCCGCGTGTTCGTTGCGCAGCCCGGCCAGCTCGGACCGCTTCGCGCGCAGCTTGGCCTCCAGCCTGGCGCGCAGCTCCCGCGACTCCTCGAGGTCGCCCTCCAGCTCCGCCACGGCCTCCTCGTGCCGCCAGCGCTCGCTGGCCGCGCCCCGGGTCAGATCGGCGACCTGCTTGCCCGCGAGCCGGTCCCAGCGGCGCATCACCACGGAGCCGACCACGGCGGCCGCCGCAGCGGCGGCGGTGACGCAGCGCAGGACGAGTGGATCACCGGACAGCCAGACGCCGCCCGCACAGACGAGCGGCACACCGGCGATCACCGAGGGCGGCAGGATGCGGTGCAGGGGTGGGGAATGGCGGTGGCGTCCACGTGGCATGGCCAGAAACTTACCGCGCGTAGGCGAATCGCGAAGCCCCGCCCGGCAAAATCCGGGCATCGGCGGCACAGAAACCTCCGAACTCCCACCAGAAGGCGCCCGCTTAAGCCCCTGTCACTCCCCTGAACCCGCTTCCGATCCCGCCCCTGATCCCACGCCCGAGCCACTCCCGGGCCCGATCAAGATCATTTTCCGATGAGGCCCTTGGACTCCAGATAGTCCTTCGCGACATCGGCTTCCTTCTGGCGCTCGGCGTCGACCTTGCGGTTCAACTCGACGAGATCCTCCGTCGTGAGCGTCTTGGTCAGCTTCCCGAGAACGTCGGTTATCCCCTGATCACCCGCGTCCTTCGCGTTCACCACCGGAATGATGTTGTCCGCGTTCTGCAGCTTCTTGTCGTCCTCCAGCAGGACGAGGCCGAAGTTCTTCAGCGTCGCGTCGGTCGTGGTCGTCAGGACCAGCTGGTCCGTGCCGTTCTTCACCGCCTGCTTGGACTGCGTGGTGCCGACGCCCTTGGGGTCGATGCCGGTGACGTCGATCCCGTACGTCTTCTTCAGGCCCGGCGCGCAGAACGGCCGCTCCTCGCATTCGTCGCCGGCCGCGATCTTGACCTTCTGGCCCGACGTGCCGAGATCGGAGAGCGTCTTGAGCTTGTGCTTCGCGGCGAAGCTCTCGCTCACCGCGAACGCGTTCTGGTCGACCGCTCCGCCCGCGTCCAGCACCTTCAGGCCCTGCGGCTCGGCGAGCTTGCGCAGCGCGGCGACGGTGGCGTCGACGTCGCTGGAGGCGACCGGCTTCGCGTCCGCGCCGTTCTTCTTCAGGTTCAGGAATTCGGTGAGCGTCGCCGCGTATTCGGGCACGACGTCGATCGCGCCCTTGGCGAGCTGCGGCTCGTAGATCTCGCGGTTCTCGACCGTCTTGACCGACGCGTCGTACCCGGCGTCGGAGAGGATCTGCCGGTACAGCTCACCGAGCACCTTGGCCTCGGTGAAACTGGCGGCGCCGACGACGACCTTGCCCTTCTCGGCGGCGGAGCCGCCGGAGCCGCCCGCGTCGTCCTTGCCCTCCAGGCTGTCGCCGCCGCACGCGACCAGCCCCGCGCCCAGCGCTCCGACCGCCACAGCGGTCACGGCCATTCGACGCATTCTGCTGTTCATCGCTCTCCTCGTTGAACTGGTCTGTCGCACTGCAGGAAATGCACACCACACCGCACGCGCCCGGTCGCCCGGCCGCGGCCGGGGCCGCAGCGGACGGGACGGCTCGTCGTCGCCTCAGGCCCTCCCCCGCATGGGGTCGAGCGCCCGGCCCAACGCCACGAACACGGCCTCCACCAGCAGCGCCAGCGCGGCCACGAGCATGGCCCCGGCCACCACTTGCGGGGTGTCCTGGAGGTTGAAGCCGGCCGTGATGATCCGTCCGAGCCCGCCCTCACCCGCCATCGCGGCCAGCGTCGCCGTCGCGATGACCTGTACCGCGGCCGACCGCAGCCCGGTCATCACCAGCGGGTACGCCAGCGGCAGCTCGACCCGGGCGAAGACCTGGCGGCCGCTCATGCCCATCCCGCGCGCGGCCTCCACCACCGAGCGGTCGACCTCGCGCATCCCCACATAGGCGTTGGTCAGCAGCGGCGGCACCGCGAAGAGCACCAGCGCGATCAGCGTCGGCACGTCCCCGTGGCGGCCGAGCGGGGTGAGGGTCAGCAGGACGAGGACGGCGAGGGTCGGCACCGCGCGCCCCACGTTCGACACGTTGATCGCGAGGGCGCCGCCCTTGCCGATGTGGCCGAGCCACAACGCGAGCGGCAGCGCCAGCAGGCAGGCGACGGCGAGCGCGACCCCGCTGAAGTACAGGTGCTCGGTGAGGCGGTGCCACACCCCCTTCTCGCCCTGCCAGTTGGCTCCGGTGCTCAGCCAGTCGTACGCACCCGATATCGCGTTCATGCCACCTTCTCCGGCTCCGCGGCGACCGCGGCCTTCCGTATGCGGGCTCCGCGCGCGGAGCGCCCGGCGCGCACGCGCGTCCACGGTGTGAGCCACCGCTGCACGCCGAGCAGCAGCAGGTCGGCGAGGATCGCGAGCACCACGCAGAGCACCGAGGCGGTGAGCACCTGGGCCTTGAAGTCACTGTCGAGGCCGTCGAGGATCAGCGTGCCGAGGCCGCCGTAGTCGACGATCGCGCCGACCGTGGTCAGCGCCACCGTGGAGACCGTGGCGATACGGACGCCGGCCAGCAGGGCCGGCAGCGCCAGCGGCAGTTCGACCTCCCACAGCAGCCGCAGCGGCCCGTACCCCATCCCGCGCGCGGCCTCCCGGGCCTCCTCGGGCACGGCCTGGAGCCCCGCCAATATGTTGCGCACGAGAATGGTCAGCGAATAGAGCACCAGCCCGGTGACCACCAGCGTCACCGAAAGCCCGAAAAGGGGCAGCAGCAGCGAGAACATCGCCAGCGACGGAATCGAGTAGAAGACGGTCGTCAGACCGAGGACCGGGCCCGCGAAAGCCCGCTTGTGCCGGGCGAGCAGCGCGAGCGGGAAGGCGATCAGGACGCCGATCAGCACCGAGACCACGGTGATTCCCACGTGCTGGACGGTCGCGTCGACCAATTCCTGGCTGCGCGTGCGCAGATACTCCCCGCACACCCAGTCGTTCGCCACCAGGCAGTTCTGTTCGCTCACCCCGCCCACCTCCCCCGATTCCCCCGAACGTATGTCAGGTGTCCGTACCCGCGCACGCACGTTTCCCGACTGCCGACGACCCTAGCGGCCGCCACTGACAATGGCCGAGACCCGCCCCCCGCCCGCAACATTCCCGTCACATGACTGCCGCACAAGGGCGTGCCGAACGCGGTCGCGGCGCGGCAGAATGGGCTCCCATGATCCGGTTCGAGCACGTCAGCAAGCGGTACGCGGACGGCACCACTGCCGTCGACGATCTGTCCTTCGAGGTGAACGAGGGCGAACTGGTCACGCTCGTCGGCCCGTCGGGCTGCGGCAAGACCACGACGATGAAGATGGTGAACCGGCTCATCGAACCCACTTCGGGCCGGATATTCCTCGACGGCGACGACATATCCGCCATCGACCCGGTCCAGCTGCGGCGCCGGATCGGCTACGTCATCCAGCAGGTGGGCCTCTTCCCGCACAAGACGGTGCTGGACAACACCGCGACCGTGCCGCACCTGCTCGGCGTCAAGCGCGCCAAGGCCCGCGAGCGCGCGGCGGAGCTGCTGGACCTGGTGGGCCTGGACCCGAAGACGTTCGGTGACCGCTACCCCGACCAGCTCTCGGGCGGCCAGCGCCAGCGCGTCGGCGTGGCCCGGGCGCTGGCCGCCGATCCGCCGGTGCTGCTGATGGACGAGCCGTTCGGCGCGGTCGACCCGGTGGTGCGCGACCACCTCCAGACCGAGTTCCTGCGGCTCCAGCAGACGCTCGGCAAGACGGTCCTGTTCGTCACGCACGACATCGAGGAGGCGGTGCGCCTCGGCGACCGCATCGCCGTCTACGGACAGGGCAGCATCGAGCAGTTCGACACCCCCTCGGCCGTCCTGGGCGCCCCCGCCACCCCGTACGTGGCTGATTTCGTCGGCGCCGACCGGGGTCTGAAGCGCCTGTCCGTGACGCCCATCGAGGAGGGCGACCTGGAGCAGCCGCCCGTCGTCCACCTCGACGACCCGCTGCCCCGGGAGCTGGCTGCCCCCTGGGCCGTCGTCCTGGACAGCGACAACAACCTGCACGGCTGGATCTCCGCCGAGCACGCGCGCGGGGGCGCGCGGCAGAGCGGCGCGACGGGCGGCACCGTACGCGACCACGCGCGCCGCATGGAGGCCTGGCTGCCGGTCGGCGCCTCGCTCAAGCAGGCGTTCGCGACGATGCTCCAGCACGACGCCGGATGGATCGCGGTCATCGACGCCCGCTCCGAAGGCCGCTTCCTGGGGGTGCTGACCCCGGCCAGGCTGCACGAGGCGCTGCGCCGCTCCACCGCCGCGGACGCCCGGGACATCGCGCGCGCGGAGGTCGAACTGGAGACGGTGGCACCGCTCCAGGCGTAGCGGCACCGCCGCGGAACGAGCCGTACCGCTTCGTCCGTCCGTCCGCGCAACCGGGTGCGCTCCGCAGTGAACCCGCGTCCGCCGCGAACCGTCCTAAAGGGCGCACGTCGCGGATGCCGCCTTTGGCCCCCGCGTTCACGTTTCATGCGGAACCCCGGGAATGCGATGTTCGTCAGGATGGATGCGGGAAGCTCGCGCGGGGCTCCGCGGCGGGTGCTGCGCGGCCCGCGCCCGCAGGCAGTGCCGCAGCTGGTGGCCGGGGCCTGCGTCCTGGCCGGGCTCCTGGATGTGGCGGCCGGCGTCCTGCCTCCCGCCCGGCACCACGGGCTCTCGCACCTCGCCCAGCCGCTGCCGGGTGCGCTCGCCCCGTACGCGGCGGCGCTCGCGCTCGGCAGCGGCGTCCTGGTGCTCCTGCTCGCGCGGGACCTGGGCCACCGCGAGCGGCGGGCCCGGCGGGCGGCCCTGGTGCTGCTGCCGCTCGGCGCCTGCGCGCAGGGCGCGTACCGGCCCTCGGTCGTGGGCGTCGTCGTCCCGCTGCTCCTCCTGTGGCCGCTCGTCACGCACCGGGAGCAGTTCGCCGCCCCGCCCGACCCGCACGGCCGCCGGCGCGCGCCGGCCACCTTCGTACTGATGGGCGCCGGTTCGATCCTGCTCGGCCTCGTCGTCGTCAGCGCCCACCCGGACCGGCTCGTCGGGGATCCGAGCCTGGCCGAGCGCCTGGAGCACGTCCTGTACGGCCTGTTCGGTGTCGCCGGGCCGCTCCACTACACGGGGCAGGTGGCGAGCACCGTCACGTTCTCGCTCCGCGCGCTCGGCACGGTCACGGTCCTCACCACGGTCTGGCTCGCGTGCCGTCCCGGCCGGCCGGCCGCACGTCTCGGCGAGGACGACGCGGCGCGACTCCGTGCCTTACTTGTGCAGCACGGCGACCGCGCCGCCGCCAGGCGCGTCGTCTGGCGCCGCGACAAGGGGGTGGTGTTCTCACCCAGCGGCAAAGCGGCCGTCCGCTACCGCGTCGTCTCCGGAGTGATGCTCGCCACCGGCGACCCGGTCGGCGCCAAGGAGGCCTGGCCCGGCGCCATCGAGCGCTTCATGGACGAGGCACGCGCCCACGCGTGGACCCCGGCGGTGACCGGCTGCTCCCGGACGGCCGGCGAGGTCTGGACCCACGAGACGGGCCTGACGCTCCACCAGACCCCCACCGGCCTCGCCCTCCCCCACCTCCCGCTCGGCCAGGTACTGCTGCGCCGGGCACGCGCGCGTGCGGGGGTGGAGGGCGGGGGTGCGGGGTCTGGGGGCGCCGGTTCTTAGGGCGCGGGGTTCGAGGGCGCCGGGTTCGAGGGCGCGGGGTTCGTGGGCGCCGGGTGCCGAGGGCGCCGGTTCCCCAGGGCGCCGGGTCTGAGGACGCCGGTTCCCCAGGGCGCCGAGTCTGAGGACGCCGGTTTCCAAGGCACGGGGTTCGTGGGCGCCGGTCCCGAGGACGCGGGTACCGAGGACCCTCGTGCCGAGGACCCTGGTGCCGCCTCGGGCCGCCAGGGCCGCCAGGGCCGCCAGGGCGGCCCTGGCGGCCAGGACGACGACCCCGCACCGGACACACCCCCGGCCCCGGGGCGGAGCCCCCCGCCCCGGCACAGCCACCCCCCACCCCGCTCTAGGCTGGAAGCCATGAGCACGTCCCAGGTCCTCCGCGGCCACGTAGCCCACCTCCCCGCCTGGGACCGCTGCGCGGTCATGGGCGTCGTCAATGTGACGCCCGACTCCTTCTCCGACGGTGGCCGCTGGTTCGACACCACCGCCGCCATCAAGCACGGCCTGGACCTGGTAGCCCAGGGCGCCGACCTCGTGGACGTCGGCGGCGAGTCCACCCGCCCCGGCGCCACCCGCGTCGACGAGGACGAGGAGCTCAAGCGCGTCATCCCCGTCGTGCGCGGGCTCGCCGCCGAGGGCGTCACGGTCTCCGTCGACACCATGCGCGCCTGCGTCGCCGAGCGGTCCCTCGCGGCGGGCGCCCGCCTGGTCAACGACGTCAGCGGCGGTCTCGCCGACCCCGCGATGGTCCCGGTCGTCGCCGCCGCGGGCGCCCCCTTCGTGGTGATGCACTGGCGCGGGTTCCTCCAGGGCGCGACCGTACGCGGCACCTACGAGGACGTCGTCCGCGAGGTCGTGAGCGAGTTGCACGCGCGCGTGGCGGCCGTCATCGAGGGCGGTATCGCCCCCGACCGCGTCGTCGTCGACCCGGGCCTCGGCTTCTCCAAGGAGCCGGGGCACGACCTCGCCCTCCTCGCCCACCTCGGCGAACTGCGCGCCCTGGGCCACCCGATCCTGGTCGCCGCCTCCCGCAAGCGGTTCCTCGGCCACGTCCTGGCCGGCGAGGAGGGCGCCCCGCCGCCCGCGCGCGAACGCGACGCCGCCACCGCCGCCGTCTCCGCGATCGCCGCGCACGCCGGAGCCTGGGCGGTGCGCGTCCACGAGGTGCGGGCCACCGCCGACGCGGTCCGCGTGGCCCGCGCCGTCGAGGGAGCCCGGTGACCGTCGCCGACACCCAGGCCGTCGAGGACGCCAACCGCGCCTACTACGAGGCGGTGGAGCGCGGCGACTTCGAGGAGCTGACGTCCCTGTGGCTGGCGCCCGAGGACGCCTCCTACGCGGAGGACGCGGACCCCGACGACGCCGAGGACACGTCCATCAGCTGCGTGCACCCCGGCTGGCCCGCGCTCACCGGACGCGGTGAGGTGCTGCGCTCGTACGCGCTGATCATGGCGAACACCGAGTACATCCAGTTCTTCCTGACCGATGTGCGGATCAGCGTCGTCGCCGACACCGCCCTGGTGACCTGCACGGAGAACATCCTGAGCGGCGGCCCCGCCCCCGGGGACGGCGACGAGCTCGGCCCGCTCGTCGGCCAGCGCGTCGTCGCCACGAACGTGTTCCGGCGCACCCGCGAGGGCTGGAAGCTGTGGTCGCACCACGCCTCGCCGGTGCTGGCCGACGCGGCCGACTCCTCCGACGAGGACGGCATCGTCGGCCTTCCCGACAACCCCGGGGACGAGGGGCCACTCGCCTGAGTGGTCACAGCCGTCGACGGGGCTGGAAATCTCCGCGTTCGGGTTGGGTTCCCGGCTGCCGGGGTATGGGCCGCTACCAGCCGGGGGCCGGTCTGTCCATAGCCCCCGCGGGCGGGCATTGTCAGTGCTCGCAGGTAGATTCGGGCGAGGCCGACCGGTCGACCGCACATCGACGGACCGGCCTCTACCGACGATTGCAGGAGTGATTCGCGTGGATCGTGTCGCGCTGCGCGGCCTCAAGGCCCGCGGGCACCATGGCGTCTTCCCCAAGGAGCGCGAGGAGGGCCAGACCTTCATCGTGGACCTGGTACTCGGGCTCGACACCCGGGCGGCGGCGGCCGACGACGACCTGGCGAAGACCGTGCACTACGGCGTGGTGGCGGAGGAGGTTGTGGCCGTTGTCGAAGGCGAGCCGGTCGACCTCATCGAGACGCTCTCCGAGCGCATCGCCCAGACCTGCCTGAAGCACGAAGGGGTCCTGGAGGTCGAGGTCTGCGTCCACAAGCCGGACGCCCCGATCACCGTGCCCTTCGACGACGTGACCGTCACCATCACCCGGAGCCGAGTATGAACCAGACTCAGTTCGACCCGACCGTCCAGCCGGTGCCGACCTCCGTGGTGGAGCAGGTGGACGCCGCCGACAGCACCCTGTCCAACCCGCGGCGCGCGGTGCTCTCGCTCGGCGCGAACCTGGGAAACCGTCTGGAGACCCTCCAGGGCGCCATCGACGCCCTGGAGGACACGCCCGGCGTCCGCGTCAAAGCCGTCTCCCCGGTGTACGAGACGGAGCCCTGGGGCGTCGAGCCCGGCAGCCAGCCGTCGTACTTCAACGCCGTGGTGGTCCTGAAGACGACGCTCCCGCCCGCCTCGCTCCTGGAGCGCGCCCACGCGGTCGAGGAGGCCTTCCACCGGGTCCGGGACGAGCGCTGGGGCCCGCGCACCCTCGACGTCGACATCGTGGCCTACGCCGAGGTCGTCTCGGACGACCCGACGCTCACGCTGCCCCACCCGCGGGCCCACGAGCGAGCCTTCGTGCTGGCGCCCTGGCACGACGTGGAGCCGCAGGCCCAGCTGCCCGGCCGCGGCGCGGTCGCCGAGCTGCTCACCGCTGTGGCCCGGGACGGCGTGACGCCCCGGGCCGACCTGGAACTTCGGCTGCCCGAGTAGTCGTTAAGGTCTAGCGGGCAGACCGAAGACACACGAGGGGCGAGCTACGGGGATGAAGCAACTGCGCATCAGGACTCTGGCCGGCCTTTTCCTGGCCGCCGGGGTGCTGTCCTGGGCCGGTGCCCGGCTGTGGGACTCGGTCGGCACCCTGCCGCGGGTCCCACCGGCCGCGCCCATCGTGCTGGCGGTGATCGCCGCCGCGCTCTTCGCGACGGCCCTCTCGCTCCGCTCCCGGCTGCGCGCCCAGCGCGAGCGCCGGCCCGGAGCGAAGGGCGTCGACCCGATGATGGCCGCGCGGGCGCTCGTCTTCGGCCAGGCCAGCGCGCTGGTCGCGGCGCTCGTGGCGGGGATGTACGGCGGGGCGGGCGCCTTCCTCCTGGAGTCCCTGGAGGTGCCGGCCCGGCGCGATCAGGCCATCTACGCCGGGTTCTCCGTCCTCGCCGGCATCGCGGTGATAGCGGCGGCCCTCTTCCTGGAGCGCGTCTGCAAGCTCCCCGAGGACGACGACACGGACGGCACGGCGGCCCCAGCGGCTTGACCTTCCCGGGGCTACGAGCAGCGCCGCCGACGGCCGACTCCAGCTCCACCGGCAAGCAGATCAAGCCCCTCCGGCGATTGAGGAGCGGCGACCGGGGCAGAGCCCCGTGCCCTCAGCCTCAGCGCCCCCGCTCCCCCCCAAGCGCCCGCGCTCAAAACCCCGCCCGCAAAACCTACTCAGCGCCCGATGATCAAGCTCATCGCCTCGGCCCGGGTCGCCGGATCCCGCAACTGCCCCCGCACGGCCGACGTAATGGTCTTGGCCCCTTGCTTGCGCACCCCGCGCATCGTCATGCACATGTGCTCGCACTCCACGACCACGATGACGCCGCGCGGCTCCAGGATCTCCATCAGGGAGTCCGCGATCTGCGTCGTCAGCCGCTCCTGCACCTGCGGGCGGCGGGCGTAGACGTCGACGAGCCGTGCCAGCTTCGACAGCCCCGTGATCTTCCCGTCGGCCGACGGGATGTAGCCGACGTGCGCGACGCCGACGAAGGGCACCAAATGATGTTCACAGCTTGATTGGACCTCGATGTCCTTCACCAGGACCATCTCGTCGTGCCCCAGGTCGAACGTCGTCGTCAGAACGTCCTCGGCCTTCTGCCACAGCCCCGCGAATATCTCCTTGTACGCCCGCGCGACCCGGGCCGGCGTCTCCCGCAGGCCCTCGCGGTCCGGGTCCTCGCCGACCGCGATGAGCAGCTCCCGCACGGCGTTCTCGGCCCGCTTCTCGTCGAACTCACCGATCGAGCCCTCGCCGTCCAGCGTCACCGGGTCGGTCATTGTGGTGCCTCTTCCTCGTCTGTACCGGCACGGCACCGCAAAAAGGCCGCGCCCCCCACACCGTAAAGCGTGGGGGACGCGGCCTGCATTCCGGGCCTGGTGAGGCTCCGGTCAGCTTTCGGGGCGCTCTTCCTTCACCGTGTCCACCGGGGGGGTGGTCTCGATGGCGGGCGTCGAACCGTTCGCCCCGTTCGTCAGCGACAGCTCCTTGGGGGAGAGCACCGGCGGGCGGGTCGAGGGGGTGCGGCGCGAGGAGCCGGTCCACGCGGGGCGGGCCGGGCGCTTCACGATCGGAGTGAAGATCTCGGCGATCTGCTCCTTGTTCAGCGTCTCCTTCTCGAGCAGCGCGAGGACGAGGTTGTCGAGGACGTCGCGGTTCTCGACCAGGATCTCCCAGGCCTCGTTGTGCGCGGTCTCGATGAGCTTCTTGACCTCTTCGTCGACGAGCGCGGCGACCTCTTCCGAGTAGTCGCGCTGGTGACCCATCTCACGGCCGAGGAAGGGCTCGCTGTTGTCGCCACCGAACTTGATCGCGCCGAGCCGCTCGGTCATGCCGTACTGCGTGACCATCGCGCGGGCCGTACTGGTGGCCTTCTCGATGTCGTTCGCCGCGCCCGTGGTCGGGTCGTGGAAGACGAGCTCCTCGGCCGCGCGGCCGCCCAGCATGTAGGCGAGCTGGTCGAGCATCTCGTTGCGCGTGGTCGAGTACTTGTCCTCGTCCGGCAGCACCATGGTGTAGCCCAGCGCACGGCCTCTGGAGAGGATCGTGATCTTGTGGACCGGGTCGGAGTTCGGTGAAGCCGCCGCGACCAGGGCGTGTCCGCCCTCGTGGTAGGCGGTGATCTTCTTCTCCTTGTCCGACATGATCCGGGTCCGCTTCTGCGGGCCCGCGACCACCCGGTCGATCGCCTCGTCGAGCGACAGGTTGTCGATCAGCTTCTTGTCCGAACGGGCCGTCAGCAGCGCGGCCTCGTTCAGCACGTTCGACAGATCGGCACCCGTGAAGCCCGGGGTGCGGCGCGCCACGGCCGACAGGTCGACGTCGGGCGCGACCGGCTTGCCCTTCTGGTGCACCTTGAGGATCTCCAGGCGGCCCTGCATGTCCGGGCGGTCGACCGCGATCTGCCGGTCGAAGCGGCCGGGGCGCAGCAGCGCCGGGTCGAGGATGTCCGGCCGGTTCGTGGCGGCGATCAGGATCACGCCGCCCTTCACGTCGAAGCCGTCCATCTCGACGAGCAGCTGGTTCAGCGTCTGCTCGCGCTCGTCGTGACCGCCGCCGAGGCCTGCGCCGCGGTGGCGGCCGACCGCGTCGATCTCGTCGACGAAGACGATCGCCGGAGCGTTCGCCTTGGCCTGCTCGAAGAGGTCGCGGACCCGGGAAGCACCGACACCGACGAACATCTCGACGAAGTCGGAGCCGGAGATCGAGTAGAACGGGACCCCCGCCTCGCCGGCGACGGCGCGCGCGAGCAGCGTCTTGCCGGTGCCGGGCGGGCCGTAGAGCAGCACGCCCTTGGGGATCTTGGCGCCGACGGCCTGGAACTTCGCCGGCTCCTGGAGGAACTCCTTGATCTCGTGGAGCTCCTCGACCGCCTCGTCCGAGCCCGCCACGTCGGCGAAGGTCGTCTTGGGGGTGTCCTTGGTGATGAGCTTGGCCTTGGACTTCCCGAACTGCATGACGCGGGAGCCGCCGCCCTGCATCTGATTCATCAGGAACAGGAAGACGACCACGATGAGGACGAAGGGCAGCAGCGTCAGCAGGATGCCCACGAAGGGGTTCTGCTTCGACGGGGAGACGGTGTACCCGTCGGGGATCTGCTTGTCCTCGAACTTGGCCTGCAAGTCCTTGGCCACCGCGACGCCCTGGTCGCCGATGTAACTGGCCTGGATCTTGCTCGAGCCGTCGACCTTCTGGCCGTCCTTCAGCTCGGCCTTGATGGTGTTGTCGTCACCGGTGGTCAGCTTGGCCGACTGCACCTTGTTGTCGTTGATGGCCTGAATGACCTGGCCGGTGTCCACCGTCTTGTAGCCGCCGGACGAACCGACGACCTGCATCAACACGACCACGGCAAGGACGGCCAGCACGATCCACATGACCGGCCCACGGAAGTATCGCTTCACGTCCATCCATACGGAGCGATGACGCCCCGTCCCTCCTGCCATAGTGAGTTTGATAAGGCTGTTTGAAGCTGTTTGAAGAACTGTTCTTCGGACGGTACCCCAGCATTGTCACCCGACGCCGCAGGGGACGACCGACAAACGGGCCTTCGCTTCTCCAACGGCGGGGACCCCGCGAGGGTTCCCGGCCGCCCGGCGCCGGCTCAGCCGCCGTAGACGTGCGGTGCGAGCGTGCCGACGAACGGCAGGTTCCGGTACTTCTCCGCGTAGTCCAGGCCGTACCCGACCACGAACTCGTTCGGGATGTCGAAGCCGACCCACTTCACGTCGATGGCGACCTTCGCCGCCTCCGGCTTGCGCAGCAGCGTGCACACCTCCAGGGAGGCGGGCTCGCGCGAACCGAGGTTCGTGAGCAGCCAGGACAGCGTGAGCCCGGAGTCGATGATGTCCTCGACGATCAGGACGTGCCGGCCCTTGATGTCGGTGTCGAGGTCCTTGAGGATCCGCACGACGCCGGACGACTGGGTGCCCGCGCCGTACGAGGACACCGCCATCCAGTCCATCGTGACGGGGGTGGCCAGCGCACGCGCCAGGTCCGCCATGACCATGACGGCGCCCTTGAGCACTCCGACGATCAGCAGGTCCTTGCCCGCGTACTCCGCGTCGACCTTCGCGGCCAGCTCTGCCAGCTTCGCGTCGATCTCTTCCTTGGTGATGAGCACCGACTGAAGGTCGGTGCCCATGTCTTTCGCGTCCACCCGCATCACTTTCGGTCGTCCCACCGGCCACTCGGAGCCCACCGAAAACGTGGCCTCTCGTCAGCCTTGCCGGATGACCAGTCTGCCACCCTGCCGCTGGGCGACGACTTTGCCCGGGAGGTTGATCTCTCCCTGGCCCCGCCAGCCGGTGATCAGGCGGTCGACCTCTTCGATGTGGCGGGCGAAGAGCGCGCCGGCCGGAGCGCCTGCCTCGATCGCGGCGCGGCGCAGGATGCGGCGGCGCACGGCGGGCGGCAGCGCGTAGAGCTTGGCGCATTCGAGGAGGCCCGCGGTGTCCCGTACGGAGTCGGCGGCCTGCTGGGCCCAGGCGTCGAGGGCGTCGGCGTCGTCCCGGGAGAGCTGGGCCGTCCGGGCGAGGGCCTCGACGACGCCTTTGCCGAGCGCCTTCTCCAGGGCGGGCAGCCCTTCGTGGCGCAGCCGGGAGCGGGTGTATGCCGGATCGGTGTTGTGCGGGTCGTCCCAGACGGGCAGGTGCTGGACGAGGCAGGCCTTGCGCGCGGTCTGCCGGTCGAGCTGGAGGAAGGGGCGGCGGTAGCGGCCGCCCGCCCCGGAGACGGCGGCCATGCCGGACAGGGAGCGGATGCCGGAGCCGCGGGCGAGGCCGAGCAGGACGGTCTCGGCCTGGTCGTCGCGGGTGTGGCCGAGCAGGACGGCGGCGGCGCCGTGGCGCTCCGCCGCGGCGTCGAGGGCGGCGTACCGGGCGTCGCGGGCGGCGGCTTCGGGGCCGCCGGCCCGGCCGACGGCGACGGCGACGGACTCGACGGGGTCCAGGCCGAGGGCGGTCAGGCGCAGGGCGACGTCCTCGGCGCGGCTGTCGGAGCCGGGCTGCAGACCGTGGTCGACGGTGATGCCACCGGCGCGGAGGCCGAGTTTGGGGGCTTCGAAGGCGAGGGCCGAGGCGAGCGCCATGGAGTCGGCGCCGCCCGAGCAGGCGACGAGCACGAGGGGCTGCGCGGCGGAGGAGGGCTGGGGGTGTGCGCTGAGGATGTCGTGGAGGACGCGGCGGACCGCCAGGCGTATCGCCGCGACCGCAGGATGGGGACCCATGTCCGGTTCCCTTCATTCCGTTGTCTAGGGGGGTGGGCGCCAGAAACTGCACCGGCTGGAACGCTCAACGGTGATCCGGCGGTTCGGTCACGCAGAGTGTGACGATGGTGACAGAGACGAGCGATTCCCCGAGCATCGCACGCCCACCCACGGGCCACGGTCCCTCGGATGGGTGATCCTGAGCAATTCCTGGCGTGCCCTACGGGGCGTCGTGGGCGCCGTCCGCCTTGTTGTGCACCCGTGCGACCCACTCCGCCGGTTTGGCGATCTCCGCCTTGGTGGGGAGGGTGTTGGGCGAGGTCCAGACGCGGTTGAAGCCGTCCATGCCGACCTGGTCGACGACCGCGCGGACGAACCGCTCGCCGTCGCGGTACTGGCGCAGCTTGGCGTCGAGGCCGAGGAGCTTGCGCAGCGCCATGTCGAGCCGGGAGGCGCCCTTCTGGCGGCGCTGCTGGAACTTCTCGCGGATCTCTTCCACCGAGGGCACGACGGCGGGTCCGACGCCGTCCATCACGTAGTCCGCGTGCCCTTCGAGCAGGGACATGACGGCGGTGAGGCGGGCGAGGATCTCGCGCTGGGCGGGGGACTGGACCAGCTCGACCAGGGAGCGTCCGCCGTCGTCCTCCTCGCCTTCGGGGCGGCCGCCGGCGAGGGACTGGGCGGCTTCCCTGATGCGCTCCAGGAACGTCGAGGGGTCGACCTCGGTCTCCGCGAGGAACGACTGGATCTCGCCCTCCAGGTGGTCGCGGAGCCAGGGCACGGCGGTGAACTGGGTGCGGTGGGTCTCCTCGTGCAGGCAGACCCAGAGCCGGAAGTCGTGCGGGGCCACGTCCAGTTCGCGCTCCACGTGCACGATGTTGGGCGCCACGAGCAGGAGGCGGCCACCGTTCGGCGCGGCCGGCAGGTCGCGGGAGGCGGGGGCGAAGGTCTCGTACTGGCCGAGGACGCGGGAGGACATGAAGGACAGGAGCATGCCCAGTTCGACGCCGGTGACCTTGCCGCCGACCGCGCCGAGCACGGCGCCGCCGGGGCCCGAGCGGCGCTGCTGCATCTTGTCGAGGAGCGGCTTGAGGATCTCGCGAAAGCCCTCGACGTTGGCCTGCACCCAGCCGGGCCTGTCCACCACCAGGACGGGGGTGTCGTGCACGTCCTCCGTGGCCATGCGCGTGTACGCGCGTACGTGCTCCTCGGACGCCTTGGCGTGCCGGCGCAGCTCCGCGACGATGGCGCGCGCCTCGTCGCGGCTGACCTCCGGTCCGGGTCGCACGAGTCGGGTCGCGGTGGTCACCGCGAGGTTCCAGTCGACCATCCCTGAAGCACCGCCGATGCTCGTCATGCGTCAACGGTACGTGACCCCTCCCGTACGCGGAGGGGGTCGGACCCCGGGAGCGGCCCCCAGTTCGCCCTTGTCGTCCCCTAGGGGAGGCCAGGGCTCAGCGGCATCCGCAGTTGGCGACGGAGGAGGCGAGGCGGTCCAGGCCCGCCTGGGCCGACTGGGGGCCGGGGGCGCCCTGGGTCATGAACGCGAAGACCAGCAGCCGGCCGTCGGCGTCGACGACCGTGCCCGCGAGGGTGTTGACCCCGGTGAGGGTGCCGGTCTTGGCGCGGACGAGGCCGATGCCCGAGGCGTCGGCCGCGTCCTCGTAGCGGCTGCTGAGGGTGCCGGTGAAGCCGGCGACGGGCAGGCCGGTCAGGACGGAGCGCAGGCCGGGGCGGCCGGGCTCGGCGGCCGCGGCGAGGAGGCGGGTGAGCAGGTCGGCGGAGACCTTGTCGGCGCGGTCGAGGCCGCTGCCGTCGGCGAAGCGGGTGCCGGAGAGCGGGAGGTGGAGCCGGGCCAGCTGCTTCCTGACCGCCCGGCCCGCGCCGTCGAAGTCGTGGCTCTCCTCGGCGGCGACGGCGGTCTGCCGGGCGAGGGCCTCGGCGATGTCGTTGTCGCTGTGCGTCAGCATCCGTTCGACCAGGGCGGAGAGCGGCGGCGAGGTGACCTTCGCGACGGCCTCGGCCTCGTCGGCGGCCTTGTGCGGGGCGGGGGCGCCGCCCTTCGTGCGGATGCCGCGGTCGTGCAGGAGGTCCGCGAACTTCTGCGCCGCCGAGGCCGCCGGGTCCACCGCGCGCGTGGCGGGGCCGCTGTCGGAGTCGTCGGTGCGGCCCTCGTCCACCATGAGGGCGGTGACCTCGGCCAGGTTCTCGTTGGGGCCGATCGGGTGGGTGGCGGGCCCGGAGTAGAGCGAGGTGTCGTACGTGAGGGTGATCTCGGTGCGGCCGTCCTTCTTCAAAGAAGCGGCCGTTCTGTCGGCGAGAGTGCGCAGGCTGGCGGCGCCGTAAGGATTCTTCTGACGCGCCGTCAGGGTGGGGTCGCCGCCGCCCACCAGGATCAGCCGTCCGGCGTCCTTCTCCAGGGCCGTACGGGTGGCGATGCGGTGGTCGGCACCGGCCGCCGTCAGGGCGCCGACGGCCGTGGCCAGCTTGATGGTGGACGCCGGGGTGAGGGCGTCCCCGGCGGACTTCCCGTACAGCTGCTCGCCGGTGACCGCGTCGACGACCGCGGCCGTGCGGTGCGTGCCCAGCGCCGGGTCCTTCAGCAGCGGATCCAGGACGTCGGCCAGCGCGCCGCGGGCCGGGCCGGGCACCGCCGCGCCGGGCGCGGCGAGGACCGCGGGCGCGCTCGGCGCGGCGGGCGGCACCCCGGGCCGCGTCCCGGGGGCACCGTGATCTGCGCCACCCCCGGCGTCCCGGGCGACCGCCCGGTGCGCCTCGGCCGTACGCTGACCCGAAGCGTCCCAGGGACCGGTCGTGGCCACCACGACGGCCGCGAGGGCAAGGCCCACCGCCGTCGCGCCCACCGTGACGTGCTTGGTCCCGCTCCTCGCAACCGACGTGGCAGCGGTCTTCGCCGCGCTCGTCAAGAGCTGCGAAGCCTTCAGCTCCGGCACCGCGGACCAGCCCCTTTCGCGATCACACACCTGCGTGAGGGACACTTAACCACCAGTCGTATGTGTTGATCATGGAGGAGCCACCGGTGGAGTTCGACGTCACGATCGAGATTCCGAAGGGATCGCGGAACAAGTACGAGGTCGACCACGAGTCCGGTCGGATCCGTCTGGACCGTCGTCTGTTCACCTCGACCGCCTACCCGACGGACTACGGCTTCGTCGAGAACACCCTCGGCGAGGACGGCGACCCGCTGGACGCCCTGGTCATCCTGGACGAGCCGACCTTCCCGGGCTGCCTCATCAAGTGCCGCGCCATCGGCATGTTCCGCATGACGGACGAGGCCGGCGGCGACGACAAGCTGCTGTGCGTCCCGGCGACCGACCCGCGGATGGAGCACCTGCGCGACATCCACCACGTCTCCGAGTTCGACCGCCTGGAGATCCAGCACTTCTTCGAGGTCTACAAGGACCTGGAGCCCGGCAAGTCCGTCGAGGGCGCCGACTGGGTGGGCCGCACCGAGGCCGAGGCCGAGATCGAGCGTTCGTACAAGCGCGCTCAGGACCAGGGCGGTCACTGACCGAACCGTTCACGAACGGGCCGTACGACCCCTGCCGGGGTTGTGCGGCCCGTTCGTGTATTCGTGCGCATACTGAGGCGTACGGGAGGCAGACGTCTACGTAGACGTGCGTAGACGTACGTAGACGCGCGAAGGCAAGGAACCACAGAGGTGCCGAACAGGTGACGGAGCGCGAGTCCCAGGCCCCGGAGGACCGCAAGCCGCAGTCCGACGAGGCCCGCAGTCAGTTCACGCAGCCCATCGGGGTGGTGGCGGCGGCCCCGGTGGTGGAGGAGGAGTCCTCGGTCACCTCCGAGTTCGCACTGCCCGACGGGCTGAACGTGCAGGCGCCCGAGACGGTCGACGCGGAGGGCTCCGCGTTCACGCCCCCGAAGACCTACAGCTCCCGGCAGTCCCCGGCCGCGTTCACCCCCGCGCACGGCGTCCCCATGGTCAAGCTGACCAAGGAGGCGCCCTGGCAGGACCGGATGCGCACGATGCTGCGGATGCCGGTCGCCGAGCGGCCCGCCCCCGAACCGGCGCAGAAGCAGGACGACGCCGGGCCCGCCGTGCCCCGCGTGCTCGACCTGACGCTGCGTATCGGGGAACTGCTGCTGGCCGGCGGTGAGGGCGCGGAGGACGTGGAGGCGGCGATGTTCGCCGTCTGCCGCTCCTACGGGCTCGACCGGTGCGAGCCGACGGTGACGTTCACGCTGCTGTCGATCACCTTCCAGCCGTCCCTGGTCGACGACCCGGTGAGCGCCTCGCGCACCGTGCGCCGCCGCGGCACCGACTACAACCGGCTCGCCGCGGTGTTCCGGCTCGTCGACGACATCAGCGACGAGGACGACGAGGTCGACATCACGCTGGAGGAGGCCTACCGGCGGCTCGCGGAGATCCGCCGCAACCGCCACCCCTACCCCGGCTGGGCGCTCACCGGGGCGAACGGGCTGCTCGCCGGCTCCGCCTCGATCCTCGTCGGCGGTGATCTGCTGGTGTTCGTCGCCGCGGCCGTCGGCGCGATGCTGGGCGACCGGCTGGCGTGGCTCTGCGCGGGGCGCGGCTTCCCGGAGTTCTACCAGTTCACGGTGGCCGCGATGCCGCCCGCGGCGATCGGCCTGGTGCTCAGTCTCGCCCACGTGGACGTGAAGGCGTCGGCGGTGATCACCGGTGGGCTCTTCGCGCTGCTGCCCGGGCGGGCGCTCGTGGCGGGCGTGCAGGACGGCCTGACCGGCTTCTACATCACGGCCTCGGCGCGGCTCCTGGAGGTCATGTACTTCTTCGTCGGCATCGTCATCGGCGTGCTGATCATGCTGTACGTGGGGGTGCAGCTCAACGCGCAGCTCAATCCGGAGGCGGCGCTGAAGCCCGTCGAGCGGCCGCTGTGGCAGATCGCCGCGTCGATGGCGCTCTCGCTCGCGTTCGCGGTGCTGTTGCAGCAGGAGCGGTCCACCGTGCTCGCGGTGACCCTCAACGGCGGCGTGGCGTGGGTCGTCTACGGGGCGATGCACGACGCGGGCCAGATCTCGCCGGTCGCCTCCACCGCCGCCGCGGCCGGGCTCGTCGGCCTCTTCGGCCAGCTGTTCTCCCGGTACCGGTTCGCGTCGGCGCTGCCCTACGTCACGGCCGCGATCGGGCCGCTGCTCCCCGGTTCGGCGACGTACTTCGGGCTGCTCGCGATCGCCCACAACGACGTGAACCAGGGGCTGGTGTCGCTGTCCAAGGCGGCCGCCCTCGCGATGGCCATCGCCATCGGGGTGAACCTCGGTGGTGAGATCTCCCGGCTGTTCATCCGCTCCCCCGGGGCGGCGAACCGCCGCGCGGCCAAGCGCACACGCGGCTTCTGAGGCCCGGCGCGGGGCGCCGGGGCCCGTCCTACCGCTTGGCGTGCCGGCCGCGCTGCGAGGGGGCCTGGGCCGGGTCCGCGGGGCCGCCCTGCTGGGCCCGGGCCGCCTTCTTGGACTTGCCGCGCGCCCGCAGGAACTCGATGGCGATGGGCACCACCGAGACCAGGACGATCAGGATCAGGATCGCCTCGATGTTCTTGTGGACGAACTCGATGTTGCCCAGCCAGGAGCCGAGCAGCGTCACACCGGCGCCCCACAGCACCCCGCCGATCACGTTGAACGTGAGGAACGAGCGGTACTTCATGCCGGAGACGCCGGCGATGATCGGCGTGAACGTGCGCACGATCGGCACGAACCGGGCCAGGACCAGCGACTTCGGGCCGTACTTCTCGAAGAACTCGTGCGCCTTCTGCACGTTCTCCTGCTTGAAGAGCTTGGAGTCCGGGCGCCGGAAGAGCGAGGGGCCGACCTTCTTGCCGAAGACGTACCCCGCCTGGTCGCCGAGGACCGCGGCGAGGCAGATCAGGGCGACGGCCCCCCAGAGCGGGAAGTCCATGGTGCCGGCGGTGATCAGCAGACCCGTGGTGAACAGCAGCGAGTCACCGGGCAGGAAGAAGCCGATCAGCAGCCCCGACTCCGCGAACACGATCAGGAGCAGGCCCCAGATGCCGAACGTGTTCAGCAAGTAGTCCGGGTCCAGCCAGCTTGGTCCGAGAGCAAGCGTCATCACGGGTCCGGGCTCCTGAGGGCTTGGGAAAAGGAACAGAACGAGATCAGCCAAGGCAATGGCGATGCAAAGTTATCAACGCCGCTCGCCGCCGCCAGGTTCCAGTGGCCCTCTCAGGATGCACTGTGCGTCAACTGTGGCAAACCTGCCGGTATGTGCGGCCACGCGCGCGTGGCCGCACCACCTCAGCCGGTGTGCCGGGCCGCGTTCGCGTGGATCGCGTCCCGCAGGTGCCGGGCGACGCCCTCGCCCATGGCGTCGTAGTACGCCGTGAAGCGCTCGTCGGCCACATACATGTCGCCGAAACAGACGTGCAGCTCGTACGAGCACGCGTGGAACCAGCGCCCGATGTGTACGCGGTGCTCCTCGGCCAGGTCCATGGCCGGCCCGCCCGCGGGGTCCTCGCCCGCGGCGACCAGGGCGGCGTAGCGCGCGCTCCAGTCGTCGACCTCGGCCTGGAGACGCTTCCAGTCCTCCTTGGTGTAGGCCGCGGTCCGCCGCTGCGTCTCCGCGTACGCCTCCGTGCCGCCCCAGCGCTGTTCGGCCTCCTCGGCGTACTGCTCGGGGTCCTTCTCCCCGAAGACCTCGAACCGCTCCTCCGGGGTGAGCTGGATTCCCATCTTCTGTGCCTCCATGGCGTGTTCGACGGCGTCCGCCATCTCCTGCAGTCTCTGGATGCGGGCGACGAGCTCCTCGTGCCGGCGCCGCAGGTGGGCGCGCGGGTCCGTGGCCGGGTCGTCGAGCAGGGTGCGGACCTCCTCCAGCGGGAAGCCGAGCTCCCGGTAGAAGAGGATCTGCTGGAGCCGGTCCAGGTCCTTGTCGCTGTAGCGGCGGTGGCCGGCGGTGTTGCGCTCGCCGGGTACGAGCAGGCCGATCTCGTCGTAGTGGTGCAGGGTGCGCACCGTGACACCGGCCAGTGCGGCCACGTGCCCCACCGCGTAGTTCATCCACAACTCCCTGGTCGTCGCGTTCCCGCTCCCTTCCGTTGGTCAGCTTGGCTCCTCACGTCACGTGAGGAGCAAGCCCGGCCACACGCTCCGGGTGTTATGCGCCCAATGTCCGCTTAAGGTGACGCCGTGAGCAATGAAGCCGCCGTCGCGCCGCCCCCGGCCGCACCGCCCGCCGTCTCCGCTCGCACCCTGCTGCCCCTCGTCGCGCCCGCCCTGGTGGTGGGCGTCGGGTGCAGTCTGCTGTTCCTCGCGGTGAGTGAGGCCGCCGAGAGGCTCCAGGACGTCCTGTGGACGCGGCTGCCCGGCGCGCTGGGCGTCAGCGGCTACGGCGCGCTGTGGATGATCGTGATGCTCACGGCCACCGGTGTGCTGGTCGGCCTCGTGGTGTGGAAGGCCCCCGGGCACGCCGGCCCCGATCCGGCCACGCTGGGCCTGGGCGCCGAGGAGCCGGTGGCGCCCTACGTGCTGCCGGGGCTGGTCGTCGCGGCGGCCCTGATGCTCGCGGGCGGCCCCAGCCTCGGCCCGGAGAACCCGATCATCGCCACCAATGTCGCGCTGGCGTTCTGGCTCGGCCGCAAGGCGGCGCCGGCGTCCCCCGGCGCCCTGTGGGCCTCGCTCGCCTCGGCGGCCACGCTCGGCGCCCTGTTCGGCACCCCGGTCGCCGCCGCGCTCGTCGTCTCCGAGGCGCTGGCCGGCAAGCCCCTGCCGATCAAGGGGTCGCTCTGGGACAACCTCTTCGCGCCGCTGCTCGCCGCCGCCGCGGGCGCGCTGACGACGACGCTGATCGCCTCGCCCTCCTTCGACCTGGGCCTGCCGCCCTTCGGCCGGCCCGGCTGGGGCGATCTGCTGGCCGCGCTCGTCGTCTCCTGCGCGGCCACCGTGCTCGGCATGCTCGCCGTCCACGCCTTCCCCTACGTCCACGCCGCCTTCGCGCGGCTGCGCCACCCGATGCTCATGCTGCCGCTCGGCGGGCTGCTGCTCGGTCTGCTGGGCGCGCTCGGCGGGCATCTGACGCTTTTCAAGGGGCTGCACGAGGTGGGGGAGCTGGCCGCCGACCCGCAGGGCTGGTCGGCCGGGCAGTTCGCGGTGATGACCGTGGTGAAACTCGCCGCACTGGTGACCGCCGCGGCGTGCGGGTTCCGGGGCGGGCGGATCTTTCCCGCCGTGTTCGTCGGCGCCGCGTTCGGCCTGTGCGCGCACGCGCTCGTACCGGCGGTGAACGTGTCGGTCGGCGTCGCGGCGGGCGTCCTCGGCATCCTGCTCGCGATCACCCGGCAGGGCTGGATCAGCCTCTTCACCTCCGCCGTCCTCGTCGCCTCGCCCGCGATCCTCGCCCTGATGTGCGTCGCGTCCCTGCCCGCCTGGCTCCTCGTGACGGGCCGCCCCCAGATGCAACTGTCGGCGGACGGCACGTCCGTGCGCTGAACCGCCCCGCCCCGCCCGTTCGCGACCCAGGAGTTGACGTCATGGCCCCGCTGCACCAGAGCCCCTCCGGCGAGCCCGGCGAGGAGCGCCACCTGTCCGTGAACCCCTTCTACGGGGAGGCCGATCCGACGGCGGGCATGGCGGACGCGCCGCCCAAGCACCGGCTGCCGCAGAAGCCGCTCGCGCCCGCGACCGCGTACCAGCTCGTCCACGACGAACTGATGCTGGACGGCAACGCCCGCCTGAATCTGGCCACCTTCGTCACCACGTGGATGGAGCCGCAGGCCGGCGTCCTGCTGGCGGAGTGCCGGGACAAGAACATGATCGACAAGGATGAGTACCCGCGCACCGCGGAGCTGGAGAAGCGGTGTGTGGCGATGCTCGCCGATCTGTGGAACGCGCCCGACCCGTCGGCCGCCGTGGGCTGTTCGACGACCGGGTCGAGCGAGGCGTGCATGCTCGCCGGCATGGCGCTCAAGCGCCGCTGGATGAAGCGCAACACGGACCGCTACCCCTCGCGCGAGGCCCGGCCCAACCTCGTGATGGGCGTGAACGTGCAGGTCTGCTGGGAGAAGTTCTGCACCTTCTGGGAGGTGGAGGCCCGGCAGGTGCCCATGGAGGGCGACCGCTTCCACCTCGACCCGGCGGCCGCCGCCGAGCTGTGCGACGAGAACACGATCGGCGTCGTCGGCATCCTCGGCTCCACCTTCGACGGCTCCTACGAGCCGATCGCGGAGCTGTGCGCCGCGCTCGACGCCCTCCAGGAGCGCACCGGGCTCGACATCCCGGTCCACGTGGACGGGGCCTCGGGCGCGATGGTGGCGCCCTTCCTCGACCCCGAGCTGGTCTGGGACTTCCGGCTGCCGCGCGTGGCGTCCATCAACACCTCCGGCCACAAGTACGGCCTGGTCTACCCGGGCGTGGGCTGGGCCCTGTGGCGGACGGCGGACGCCCTCCCCGAGGAGCTGGTCTTCCGGGTCAACTACCTCGGCGGGGACATGCCCACCTTCGCCCTCAACTTCTCTCGGCCCGGCGCCCAGGTGGTCGCCCAGTACTACACGTTCCTGCGCCTGGGCCGCGAGGGCTTCCGGGCGGTGCAGCGGGCGACCCGCGACGTCGCCCGGGGCCTCGCCGAACGCATCGAGGCGCTCGGCGACTTCCGCCTCGTCACCCGCGGCGACGAGCTGCCGGTCTTCGCCTTCACGACCGCGCCGGACGTGAGCGCGTACGACGTGTTCGACGTCTCCCGGCGGCTGCGCGAGCGCGGCTGGCTGGTCCCCGCCTACACCTTCCCCGCGCACCGCGAGGACCTGGCTGTGTTGCGGGTGGTGTGCCGCAACGGGTTCTCGGCGGACCTCGCGCAGCTCCTGCTCGACGACCTGACCCGGCTCCTGCCCGAGCTGCGGAGGCAGCCGGGGCCCTTCACCCGGGACCGGGCCGCGGCGACCGGCTTCCACCACTGAGGCCGCGGCGGACTCAGCCCTGCGCGAGGGCCACCAGCTCGAACGCCGTCTTCCCGTCCAGCGACTCCCGGATGATGTCGGCGTGGCCCGCGTGCCGCGCCGTCTCGCGGATCAGGTGGAGGCCGAGCCAGCGCACCGAGACGGCGGGGCAGCCGTTGAACCAGGGCTGGTCCGGCAGCGGGAACGTGTCGTCCAGGCTGGGCACGGCGCGGAAGAACGCCTCGGTGCGGCGCGCGACGTCCGTGTAGCGGTCCAGGACGTCCTGGACCGTCTCGTCGCCGACCAGACGGAAGCTGTCGCCCCAGGTGTCGGGGGTGCGCTCGACGTCGGGGGCGATCTGCTGGGCCCGCGCGATCCAGCCCTGCTCGACTTCGGCCACATGCTTGAGCAGTCCGGCCAGGGAGAGCTCGGAGGCGCTGGGCCGGGACGCGGCCTGCTCGTCGGTGAGGCCGAGCAGGGCCCGGCGCACCCCGCCACGCTGTTCGGCGATGAAGGCGAGCAGCGCACCGCGCTCGTCGCCGGGAGCCTCGGGGTTCACGTGCATGACCATGAGGGCCACCTCTCGTCCGGAAATGTTCCTGGGCGCCGTCGCCGTACTCGCTCCGACACAGAGAAAGATATGCGCCATGTAGGTCAGATCGTGTCCTCTATCGTGGCGCGTGGGGTGTCACGATCCGGGGCAGGTGCGCAGTGCCCTGTAACCGCGGGACCACCCCCTGTGCACGTGCATCTGCCCATGCATTGGCATATGAACGCAGCTATGCTCCTGGGCAGTCGGGAAAGTTGATCACCGCATTCACCTCTGCCACAGGTCAGTTCACAGTCACAGCATCAGCGGGGGAGCGAACCGTGCATCAGGCGTACAACGGTATGGCGGCCACGGAGCTGCACGGAGTGGTCTGGCAGAAGAGCCGGCACAGCAACTCCCAGGGCTCCTGCGTGGAGTTGGCGAAGCTGCCCGGCGGCAGGGTGGCCATGCGCAACTCGAACTTCCCGGACGGCCCAGCCCTCGTCTACACGCCCGCCGAGATCGAGGCGCTGCTGCTCGGCGTCAAGGACGGCGAGTTCGACCACCTGATCGCGGGCGCCTGATCCGGCCACGGGAATCTCGACGCGCGTAGACATCGGGCCCGTCGCGGCCTGTTCGCCGTACAGCGAGACGGACGCGGTTTCAGAGGGTGAACAGGGCCCAGACCACTTTGCCGCTGAGCGTGCCGGCCAGCGGGTGCCAGCCCCAGCCGTCGCTGAAGGACTCGACGAGGAACAGGCCGCGCCCGGACTCGGCCGCGAAGTCCTCCCCCGCGCCCCCCGCCACCGGGCTCTCGTAGCTGGGGTCGCGCACCGCGCAGACCGCCCGCGAGGCCCACCGCATCAAGTGCAGCCGCACCGGCGGCTCCTGGCCGAGCGGGGCGTCGGCGGGGAGCGCGTGCCGCAGGGCGTTGGTCACCAGCTCGGAGACGACCAGGCAGATGTCGTCGAACCGCTCGGGCACCTCCCAGTCCGCGAGCGTGCGGCGGGTGAACTGCCGGGCGCTGCGCACCGCTTCGTAGCGGGCGGGCAGGGCGCAGGACGCGGAGCTGGAGACGGCCGAGGGATCGAGCGGCGGCAGCCCCTGCCGCAACGCGTCGACGGGCTCGAGCATGGCCGATCTGTTCGTCCCCATGCGAGGCACTCCCCAGATTCGCGGTACGTAGCGAGCGGTGGCGTGGCCATCGTTCCGAATGCGTACATCGGATGCAAGGGCAGATGCACGTGCACGCGCCGGAACTGTCCCTTCCCGTACCGCTTCTTGTTCATTTCTTCCTACGACTTATTGCGCAGGTCTTTCGCGATCTTTCCATTTCCGTAACCGGACGAGTACGGGGTGGAGCGTTTTAATGGCAGACTTCGGCCCTTGAACCGATGGGGAGGCAGTGACGTGAGCGCTGGGGACGCGAGCGGCTCAGTGGTGCGGCGCATTCTGCTGGGCTCGCAACTGCGGCGCCTGAGGGAGGCGCGCGGCATCACCCGCGAGGCCGCCGGGTACTCGATCCGCGCCTCCGAATCCAAGATCAGCCGCTTGGAGTTGGGACGGGTGAGCTTCAAGGCCAGGGACGTCGAGGACCTGCTCACCCTGTACGGGGTGAGCGACGAGGCCGAGCGCGAGGCGCTGCTCGCCCTCGTGAAGGCCGCCAACGTGGCGGGCTGGTGGCACAGTTACTCCGACGTCCTGCCCGGCTGGTTCCAGACGTACATCGGGCTCGAAGGCGCCGCGTCGGTGATCCGCGGGTACGAGGCGCAGTTCGTGCACGGGCTGTTGCAGACCGAGGCGTACGCGCACGCGGTGGTCGAGAAGGGCATGCGGGGCGCGTCCCGGGAGGACGTGGACCGGCGGGTGGCACTGCGTCTGGAGCGGCAGAAGGTGCTGGTCTCCGAGCGGGCGCCACAGGTCCGGATCGTGCTCGACGAGGCCGCGCTGCGGCGGGTGCACGGCGGGCCCGGCGTGATGCGGGGCCAGCTGGAGCACCTGGTGGAGATGGCCCAGCTGCCGCAGGTGACCGTGCAGGTCCTGCCGTTCAGCCAGGGCTGGCACGCGGGCGAGTCCGGCACCTTCACCCTGCTCTCCTTCCCCGAGTCCGACCTCTCGGACCTCGTCTTCCTCGAACAGCTCACCAGCGCCCTGTACCTGGACAAGGCCGAGGACGTGGCCCAGTACGAGCGGGCGATGGCGCGGCTGGGGGAGGAGTGCCCCGCGCCGGACGAGAGCCTGGCGCTCCTGCGCCGCATCGCGACCGAATTCGACTGAGTACATGGCTAGTTGATGCCGTAAACGCTGCGACTCGCTGGTAACAACCGTACGATGACGTCCCATCAGGTGTCCGGCGCTGCAGCAAGGATCTCCCCCATGACAACGCAACCGACGCAACCGTCACAGTCCGCCCGGGACTACTTCACGGAGCTGGACCGCCAGTACATCGACGGCACCTGGCGTCAGGGCCGCGGCGCGTGGGACATCCTCGACTTCAACCCGTACAACGGCGACAAGCTCGCCTCCATCACCGCCGCCTCGGTCGAGGAGGTCGACGAGGCGTACCGGGCGGCCGAGCGGGCGCAGAAGGAGTGGGCGAAGACCAACGCCTACACGCGCCGGCTCGTCTTCGAGCAGGCGCTGCGGCTGGTCGAGGAGCGCGAGGGCGAGATAGCCGAGGCGATCATCGACGAGCTGGGCGGCACCCGGGTCAAGGCCGGGTTCGAGCTGCACCTCGCCAAGGAGTTCCTGCGGGAGGCGGTCCAGCTGGCGCTGCGCCCGCAGGGCCGCGTCATCCCCTCCCCCGTGGACGGCAAGGAGAACCGCCTCTACCGGGTGCCGGTGGGCGTGGTGGGCGTGATCTCGCCGTTCAACTTCCCGTTCCTGCTGTCGCTGAAGTCGGTGGCGCCCGCGCTGGCGCTCGGCAACGGCGTGGTGCTCAAGCCGCACCAGAACACCCCGATCGTCGGCGGCTCGCTGGTCGCGAAGATCTTCGAGGACGCGGGGCTGCCGCCCGGGCTGCTGAACGTGGTGATCACCGACATCGCCGAGATCGGCGACGCGCTGCTGACCCACCCGGTGCCGAAGGTCATCTCCTTCACCGGCTCGGACAAGGTCGGCCAGCACGTCGCGACGGTCTGCGCCGCGCAGTTCAAGCACGCGGTCCTGGAGCTCGGCGGCAACAGCGCGCTGACCGTCCTGGACGACGCCGACATCGACTACGCCGTCGACGCGGCGGTCTTCAGCCGCTACGTCCACCAGGGCCAGGTCTGCATGGCCGCCAACCGCATCCTCGTGGACCGCAAGGTCGAGCGGGAGTTCACCGAGAAGTTCGTCGCGAAGGTGGCGACGCTCAAGGCGGGCGACCCGCGCGACCCGGCGACGGTCATCGGCCCGGTCATCAACTCCACACAGGCGGAGGCGGTGACGGGCGTCGTCGACCAGGCGGTCCGGGAGGGCGCGACGGTGCTGCTGCGCGGCGAGGTCGACGGGAACCTGGTGGAGCCCGTGGTGCTGACCGGGCTGCCCGCCGACTCCCCCGTGCTGCGCCAGGAGATCTTCGGTCCCGTCGCGCTCCTCATCCCCTTCGACGGGGACGAGGAGGCTGTCCGGATCGCGAACGACACCCCGTACGGGCTGAGCGGGGCCGTGCACACCGGCGACATCGAGCGGGGCGTGGCGTTCGCGCACCGGATCGACACCGGCATGATCCACGTCAACGACGGCACCGTGCACGACGAACCGCTCGTCGCGTTCGGCGGCGAGAAGCGCTCGGGCCTCGGCCGCCTGAACGGCGAGGCCACCGTGGAGTCCTTCACCACCCAGAAGTGGATCTCGGTGCAGCACGGGCGCAGCCGCTTCCCGTTCTGACCCCGGCTACGCGGTGGTGCCGTAGCGGCGCTCGAAGCGCTCCACGCGGCCCGCGGTGTCCAGGACCCGCTGGTTGCCGGTGAAGAAGGGGTGGCTGACGTCGGAGATCTCGACGTCGACGACGGGGTAGGCGGCGCCGTCCTGCCACACGATCGTGCGCTCGCTCGTCATGGTCGAGCGGGTGAGGAACGCGTGGCCGGCGGCGCGGTCGCGGAAGACGACCGGGGCATAGGCGGGGTGGATGGCGTTGTTCATGGTCAGCGCTCCTCTCGGAAGTCGGTGTGCCGGCCGGCGACGGGGTCGTACTTGCGCAGCGTCACGCGGTCGGGGTCGTTGCGGCGGTTCTTGCGGGTCACGTACGTGTAGCCGGTCCCCGCGGTGGACCTGAGCTTGATCACTGGGCGGAGTTCGTTGCGTGCCATGCGGCCAGTATATGGAAATGGTACCCATTTTCAATAAGCCAGCGGGCCTCCGTGCGGTGAGATGCGTCACTCCCGCTCCCGGCCGTAACGGCTGGTAACTTCGGCGGCGACAGCGGCGAGTAGGGGGATGGTGTGCGGATCAGGAATCGGATGGCCGTGGGTGCCGCGGCGGTCGTGGCGGCCCTGGCCGTGACCGGCTGCAGCGGCGACGACGGCAACGACACGGCGTCGGACGGCCCGTCGTCCGCGGCGTCCGGCGGGGCCTCGTCCGGAGCGGACGACTCCGGTGCGGCCGGCTCGGGCTCGCCGGGCTCCGCCAAGGACAGCGAGGGCATCTGGAGCGCCACCACCGGCGGGCAGGCCGTCGTCCTCGTGGTCGGGGGCGCGCAGGCGTCGCTGAGCACCGGCGACGGGCACCTGTGCACCGGGACCGTGACGGGCGCGCAGAAGCCGGCGCTCGACCTCAAGTGCGCGGACGGGAACACCGACCGCACCGTGGGGACGGTCGAGTCCAACGACGGCACGACCATGAAGGTGACCTGGAAGGCCGGGACCGCCGACACGTTCACGAAGTCGGCGGACGGCAAGCTGCCCACAGGGCTGCCGACCGGGCTCCCGAGCGGCATGCCGACCGGCTGATCCCGCTCCTCCAGGCTTCGACGGGCCGCACGACCTCAGGGTTCGCGCGGCCCGTCCGTCTCGTGCGCCGGTTTGACGGTCATCGGCGGCACGTCGGTGTCCAGCGCGTCCGAGAGCGCCTCCAGCGCCTCCAGGAGCATGCCGGCGCCGCGCCGCACGACACGGTCCGGGACCCCCTCGCCGTCCCAGGCCTCGAGGGCCGCGCGGACCGGCCCCCACCGCGGGACGCGGCGTTCGCGCAGGGCGCGGGCGCCGTCGCGGGTCGCTGTGCGCAGGGCGTCGGCGAGGGCGGCCGCGGCGGGGACGGGGGTGGCGTCGCGCTCCGGGAGGTGGGCCTCCATCAGCATCGCGACGCGGCCCAGATGGTGCAGGGCGTGCGCGGCGTCGTCGGCGGCGGCGTTCGACAGGCCCCGGTGGCGGACGGGTTCGGTGCCGGCCCGGTCGATCGCGTCCTGCCAGGCGATGTGGGCGTCCCGCGCCTTCAGCAGGGCCGCGCGCACCTCCGGTCCTGCCTTGCCCGCCGGGTGCGCGTAGTGGTCGACGACCACGGCCGCGTACTCCCCGAGCGCGCCGAGCCAGTCGGCGAGCCGGGTGCGCAGGCGCGGCGTCTCCCAGGCCGGGTAGAGCGCGTAGGAGAGCGTCGCCAGCAGGCCGCCGGCGAGGGTGAGCACCAGGCGCTCGGGGACCGTCTGGCTCCAGGTCTCGCCGCCCATGCCGAGCAGGAAGACGACGTACGCGGCGACGCAGGCCTGGGACGCGAGCTGGCCGGTGCGCATGAGCAGGTACATCAGCCCGGCGCAGAGGACGGCGAGGGCGGCGGAGAGCTCAGTGCCGGGGTGGGCGAGCTGGACGACACCGGTGGCCAGGGCGACCCCGACGAGGGTGCCGCCGAAGCGGGCGACGGCCCGGGAGTACGTCTGCGAGAAGTCCGGCCGCATGACCATGACGGCCGACATCGGCGCCCAGTAGCCGTGGCCGAGGGGCAGGGCGCCGCCGATGAGGTACCCCGCGACGGCGACCGCGCAGACCCGGGTGGCGTGCCGCAGGACCGGCGATCCGGGCCGGGCCTCCCGCCGGATCGCCCGCACCGCGGCGGGGACCAGCTCGAAGAGGGTGGGGCGGCGCAGCGGCCGGCCGGGGTCCCGGTACGGGGGCGCGGCCGGTGCCGCCGCGGTGAGCGGGGCCAGGTCCGGGGGCCGGGCCGCCGGACCTGCGCGGGGACGGCGGGGCCGGGTGAGGCGGCGGCGCAGGGCCGCGGCCGGGGGGAGCGCGGCGGCCTCCTCGGGCAGCGTGCCGCCCGCCGTCTCCACGACGTCCCGCAGGAGCGGCCCGAGGCGGTCGGCCGCGCGCTGCGCCGGGCCGGAGAGGATCGTCCCGTTGTCGGGCGTGCGGAACGCGGCGATCGCGCCGGGCGGGATGGTGACGGGGGTGCCGTGGCGGATGGCGCGGGCCGCCGCGTCCAGGATCGAGCCGGCGGCGGCCAGCAGTTCGCGGGCCCGGTCCCGCTCGGGCCCCTCGGCGGGGACGCCGACGGCCGGGTCGGCGAGGGAGGCGAGGACCGGGCGGATGCGCTCGGCGACCCCGCGCGTGCCGTGCAGTTGGGCGGGGCGGGTGCGGGCCTGGCGCGGGGTGAGCGCGGCGGCGCTGCGGGCCAGCATCAGCGGCGCCGGGTCGAACTCGGCGACCGGGTCGTGCCGCAGCCGCCGCGCGTAGTCGGCCTCGGCGGCCAGCGCGTCGGCGAGGGCGTCCCGGTGCGCTCCCCAGCGGCGTACGGGGAAGAGGATCACCAGCGCGGCCTGGACCAGGCCGCCGAAGACCATCATGGCGGCGTGGCCCGCGGCCTCGGCGACCGTCGTCGGCAGGGTGATGGTCACCAGCATCATCGCCACGTTCGAGGAGGCGATGATGCCGATGGTCGGGCCCGCCGCCCAGGACAGGCCCGCCAGGAACGTCCAGAGGCCGAGCAGCGGCAGGAACAGGAAGAGGTGGGAGCCGGTGAGGTAGCCGAGGAAGGTGGAGACGCCGAGGCTCGCGCCGGAGGCGAGCGCCAGCTCCGGCCGGGGCCGCCAGCTCCGCTGGAACGTGGCGATCGCCGCCTGGAACCCGCCGAACGCCGAGCCCGCCGCCACCGCCGGCCCGAACAGCGACAGGCTGATGGCGATCACGACCGCGAGGCCGGCCGTGCCGCGCAGGGCGATCAGGGGCTCCAGCCGTTTCCGCTCGACGGTCAGGCCCGAGCGGGTGGTGTCCTTGAGCGCCCGGAACCAACTCACTCCGCGATAATACGGGCATTTGGTGCGGGTGGGTGTGGTGCGCCGGGTGGCTTCGGGGAGTCGCTGCTGCGGCGCCGTCGTGGCTGGGCCGGCCGGGCTCATGTCGTGCCCCGCCAGGGGCGCGGGGAACTGCGCGAGCAAGGTACGACGGCGCGCACTCGCCCACGGGAGCCGCACCCACGGGCCCTATGAATCCCGCCGCACCCTGGCCCGCTCCGCCGCCGCCGCACCCTCGACCCAGCCCGCCTCGTCCACGACACCCCGCACCCGCGTCGTCACCGTCTCCGGGAACATCTCCTGCGCGCGGCCGGTCACCGCGACGTCCCGCGCGGCGAGCACCGGCAGCAACGTGTCCTGTCCGCCCACCACGTGTTCGGTCGCGGCCGTCAGCCGGTCGCCGATCCGGTGCGCGTACGCGGCCAGGAACGCCTGCCGGAACGTCTTCGTACGCTTGCGCCCCGCGGCCCGCTGCTCCGCCTCGGCCCGGGTCATGGCGGCGACCGCCTGCACAAGCAGCGACGTGTAGAGCACCTCGACCGCCTCCAGGTCGGGCGGGAAGCCGACGACCGTGGAGAAGCCGAACGCGCTGTTCCACACCGCGCGGCAGCGGTTCGCGCCGGCCACCGCGTCGAGCAGCACCGCCTTCGCCGTCTCGTACGGGGCGTCGACGCCGATCCGGCAGGCGCCGGGCGCGTCCGTGGCGTGCGTCCGGGCGGCGAGCAGCGCCTCGTCGACCGAGTGCCGGGCCATCAGCTCCTGCGCCTTGGCCGACAGCGCCTCGGCCTCGGGCGGGTAGCCGGTCGCCTCCGCCTTCGCCAGCAGCGCCCGGATCCGCGCCAGGGCGCGCGGCTCACCCGCGACCGGGGTGCCGACGGACTCCCCCGGCACCGGTCCCACCGGCTCGATCGCGGGCAGCCGCAGCAGCAGCCGGTACAGCTCCAGGGTCGCGGTGGCGGCCGAGAAACGGTCCCGGCGCGGCTCGTCGGCGGGCAGGGCGGCGATCTGCTCCGCCCAGCGCGGCGGCAGCGTCCCGTAGCGGCCGGTCTCGGCACGGATCAGCCGCGCGGCCAGCCCCGCGTGCTCGGGCGCCAGTTCACGCCCGGCCATCCGGAGCACATCGGCGGGCTGCCAGCCGCGCTCCCAGGTCCGGCGCACGAACTCCCGCCCCCGCAGCGCGAGTTCGGCGTCGGCGGACGGGTCGGCCGCGAGCAGGGACGCGGCGGTGTCCAGGTCGCCGTCGGCGGAGAACAGCGCGGTGGCGAAGGCGCGCTCGACGGTGGAGCCGGCGCTCATGCCGCTCCCGCGCCCGGCACGGGGCCGGCCGCCCCGCTGTGCCCCACTGTCATTCCGTGCCTCCTCGCGCGCGCCCTGCTCCTATGGTCGCAGCAGGGACGACGCGGCCCGGGACGGGTCCCCGCACGGGGACTTCTACGCGGCGGCGATCAGTTCGGCGGCCCGCGCCACCAGCGCGTCGTCGGCCACGGCGTCCCGCGCGGGCTCCGTGGTGAGCACGGACAGGACGACGGGGGTGCCGGACGGGGTCCAGGCGATGCCGACGTCGTTCGCCGTGCCGTACGAACCCGTCCCGGTCTTGTCGGCGAGCACCCAGCCGTCGGGCAGCCCCGCACGGAACCGCTTGTCGCTGGTGGTGTTGGCCAGCAGCCATCCCGCGAGGCGGGCCCGGTCGCCGCGGTCGAGGACCCGGCCGAGGACGAGCCGCGCGTACGTCGACCCGATGGCGCGCGGCGTGGTGGTGTCGGTGCGCCGCCGCGGCTCGGCCGAGTTCAGCTCGGGCTCCCACCGGTCGAGCCGGGTCACCCGGTCCCCGGCCGAGCGGGCGAAGCGGGTGACGGCGCTGGGGCCGCCGAGCCGGTCCAGGAGGAGGTTGGCGGCGGTGTTGTCGCTGTAGGAGATCGCGGCGCCGCAGAGCCCGGCGACGGTCATGCCGTGCGCGAGGTTCTCCGGCCGCCCCGTGACGGGGGCGCCCCCGGCCCGGTCGATGTCGGCCTGCGTGTAGCGGACGCGGCGCTCCAGGTACGTACCGTCGTGGTCGAGGTCGCGCAGGACCGCGGCGACCGCGAGGGTCTTGAACGTGGAGCACAGCGGGAAGCGTTCGTCCGCGCGGTGCGTGTGCACGGCTCCGGTGCGCAGGTTCTGGGCGAAGACGCCGAGGCGGGCGCCGTGCTCGCGCTCCAGGGCGGCGAGCCGGCGGCCGACCTCGCCGCCGGTGCGCGCGGCTGCGGGACCGGCGCCGATGACGGCGGTCGCGCCCAGGGCGGTACCGGTGGTCAGCAGGGTGCGGCGGCTGATGCGCAAGACGTTCTTCCTCCACGTTGCGGCGGTGCGGCGGTGCGGCGCCGGTACGGATCGCTGGGCCGTACCGGCACCGGCTCTCTGGGGCGCTCAACGGCCCCCGTGGGGATCTCTGTGGCGCTCTACGGCGGAGTCAAACAGCGGCGGTGGCCTGCCGGGGGCCTCCGCCGCGATCTGGCCGAAATGTTGGCGCACCGAAATGTCAGTGGCAGGTGTGAGACTCGGCCGTGTGAACGATCGCTGGGCACTCGCCCCCACCGAGCACGGCGGCGCCGAGCTCGTGCCGCTGGGCCCGGACGGGCTGCCCGCGGGGCCGGTGGCCAGGGAGGACGACCTGGTGGAGGCCGTGCGGAGCCGGCCCGGCGTGGCCCGGTGGGTGTGGCGGGAGACGCACGCGGTGTACCCGCGGCTGCTCGCCGCCGGGGTCGCGGTCGAGCGCTGTTACGACATCGAGGCGGCCGAGAATCTCCTGCTCGCCCACGAGGGGCGGCACGGCGAGCCCCGCTCCGCCGCCGCGGCCCTGGCCCGACTCCGCGGGCTGCCGGTCCCGCCGGACCCGCCGCCACGCGTCGCCGCGCCCGGCTCCCAGTCGCCGCTGTTCGAGCCGCGCCCGCCGGTCGACGTCCCGCTCGGCGACCTCGTCGAGGTCTACGCCGGCCAGCAGCGCAGACACGCGGCGACGGCGCTGCCGGAGCGGATGCGGCTGCTCACCGCGTCGGAGTCGGCGGGCATGCTGGTGGCCGCCGAGATGCACGCGGCCGGGGTGCCCTGGCGCGCCGACGTGCACCGGGACCTGCTGCACGAACTGCTCGGCGAGCGGTACGGGGGCGGCGGTGAGCCGCGCCGGCTCGCGGAGCTGGCGGACGAGGTCTCCGCGGCGTTCGGCCGGCGCGTGCGGCCCGAACTGCCCGCGGACGTGGTGAAGGCGTTCGCGGAGGCCGGCTTCAAGATCACCTCGACCCGGCGCTGGGAGATCGGCGCGCTCGACCACCCGGCGGTGCGGCCGCTGCTGGAGTACAAGAAGCTGTACCGGATCTACACCGCGCACGGCTGGTCGTGGCTGCAGGACTGGGTACGGGACGGGCGGTTCCGGCCCGAGTACCTGCCGGGCGGCTCGGTCTCGGGCCGCTGGACGACGAACGGCGGCGGGGCGCTGCAGATCCCGAAGATCATCCGCCGCGCGGTCGTCGCCGACCCCGGCTGGCGGCTCGTGGTGGCCGACGCCGCGCAGATGGAGCCGCGGGTACTCGCGGCGATCTCGCGGGACCCGGCGTTCATGGAGGTGGCGGGCCAGGAGGGCGACCTGTACCAGTCGGTCTCGGACCGCGCGTTCTCCGGCGACCGCGGCCAGGCCAAGCTGGCGGTGCTCGGCGCCATATACGGGCAGACGTCCGGCGACGGCCTGAAGAACCTCGCGCTGCTGCGCCGCCGCTTCCCGAAGGCGGTCGCGTACGTCGACGAGGCCGCCCGGGCCGGCGAGGAGGGCCGGCTCGTGCGCACCTGGCTGGGCCGCACCTGCCCGCCCGCGGCGGGCGCGGCCGAGGCCGAGGAGGCGGGCCTGCCGCAGGAGGCGTCCGGCGACCCGGACCCCGGCGGCACCCCGGCGCCGGGGTCCGGATACGGCTACGCGTCCTCGAACTCCCGCGCCCGCGGCCGCTTCACCCGTAACTTCGTCGTGCAGGGCAGCGCCGCCGACTGGGCCCTGCTGATGCTGGCCGCGCTGCGGCAGACCCTGGCGGGGACGGCGGCCGAGCTGGTCTTCTTCCAGCACGACGAGGTGATCGTGCACTGCCCCGAGGACGAGGCGCCCCGGGTGACCGAGGCGATCCGGGAGGCCGCGGAGCGGGCCGGCCGGCTGACGTTCGGCGCGACGCCGGTGCGGTTCCCGTTCACGGTGGCCGTGGTGGAGTGCTACGCCGAGGCGAAGTGAGCGCACGTGGCCCGCGGCCCGGCGGTCAGCGGGTGCGCCAGGCCGCCGACAGCACGATCTTGCGCAACTCGGCCATGGTCAGGGCCGGTTCGGGGCGGGTCGCGTCGGTGTGCTGCGACCCGGAGTTGAACGCGGAGACCACCACCCGGGACCAGGGAGTCGACGGTCCCCATGACGAGGCCGGAGCCGCCCTTGTCGTCACCGGCTCCCTTGTGCGTCGCCACCAGCGTGCCGTTCGGCAGGGTCTCGGCATCGGCGCCGAACAGGTCACCGGCCACACCACCCATCCCGGACTGCACATTGATCTGCACGAAGGTCGCGCCCTTGCCGTCGTCGACGACCACATACGCCTGCCCGTCCTCCTGCCCGCCCTTGCCGGTGACCCGGACCCGGGAGGGCAGCAGCAAGGTGAGCGTCTTCAGCGTCTGCGCCCCTTGCGTCTCGGGCGCGGACGGTGGCGCGCGTACGCCGCCGGATTGCCGAGCCGTACCGCGGGCCGGGCCCGGACCACGTACATCCGGCCCAGGGTCTCCTGCACCAGATCCTCGGCGAGATACGTGCCCCCGCTGGTCAGCAGAGATCCGGACCGGTACAGATGCCCGGTCCGTGCCTCGGCGGTGTTTCACGGCGCACGGAAAAACGTGACGGGCAGACGCCCCAGGCACCTCACCCGACGGTTGGGGCATCGGGCAGCGCCCGGATCAGGACCACCTCACGCACCCACTCGGTGTCGAGCCGGGCGAGCGATCCCGTGAGCCCGTCGAGGAAGACCACGTGTCCGCGGTCGTTGTGGGCGTAGAGCAGGTGGCCCGTCACGTCGTGACCGCCGATCGCGCGGCGGATCCAGAGCACTCCGCGGGTGCCCGGACCCGGATCCCGCTGAGCCCGGACCACGTCGTCCCAGTCCCGCACGGGCACGTGAGCGAAGCGCGGGAAGTAACGCCGGTGCAGCCTGGCCCACCAGCCAGGGGCCTCGTGTGCCGGCTGCCAGGGCACCGCGACCGACGGCCGGCCCTCGATCATGGAGTGCAGGGCGGCGACGCCCCCTCGGGCGTTGATCCTGCGACTCTGCTCGGTGACCCGCAGAGCGGACTCCGTCGGAGGCACGGCGCGCAGGTCCGCCAGCGGATCGGACGACGCGGGGTGGTGCGGGTAGCCGCCGATCCTGGGCACCACGACGGAAGCCGCGAGCATCGGCGTGCGCGGGAACCCCGGCTGGGCGACCGTGCGGCAGGCCATCAGCCACGCGGTCTCCGTCTCGGCCACCGGGCGCGGCGCGGCGAGTTCGGCCAGCCCGCCATAGACCTCGCCGAGCCACGCGGTCGCGCGCTGCGCCGGACCCTGCGGGCCGGGACTCCTCATAATGCTCCGTTCTCTCCCCTCCCCGCAGGTCAGCCCGCGTCGTCCCAGACGGCGGCCAGCGCGCTGATGCGGCCCTCGTACTCCAGGGCCGCGCGCCACTCCGGCGGCCAGTACACGAGTCCGCGAGCGGCACCGGCGAACGCGCCCGCCAGCGCGGCGATCGAGTCCGAGTCACCGGAGGAGTGCGCGGCGCGCGCCACCGCCCCGCGCGGGTCACCGCCGACGACGAGGAGGCAGTACAGGGCGGTGGCGAGGGCCTCCTCGGCGATCCACCCGGCGCCGACCGCCTCCGACGGATCGCGGCTCACGTCCTTCGCGCGGAGGGCGGCAGCGGCGGTGTCGAGAGCACGCAGGCACTCGTCCCAGCCCAGGGCGATGAAGGCCCGCGCGTCCGGGGCACCCGCCTTGGCGGCCAGGTCGCCCAGCCACTCCGCGTGGTACGTGTGCCGGGACTCCTGTGCGTAGGCCCGCAGCCGGGGCAGCAGGTCACCGAGTGCACAGCCGTGCGCGAGCAGCCAGGTGGCGTGCGCTGTCAGGTCGCTCGCCGCGAGGGCCGTGGGGTGGCCGTGGGTGAGCGCGGCCTGCAACTGTGCGATGCCCGCCCGCTGTTCGGGGGACAGACCGGGGACGAGGGCGACCGGGGTGACGCGCATATTGGCGCCGCACCCCTTGGAGCCCAGGACCGTGGCGTCCTGCCAGCGGATGCCGCGTTCTAGCGCCGCGCACGCACGCAGGCATGTCTGGCCGGGGGCCCTGTTGTTGTCGGGGTCGTGCAGCCAGCGCACGAAGTGCTTGCGCAGGGCGGCTTCGACCGTGGCGGGGGTGAGGGCGGTTGCCGCGCCCGCGCCACGGGCCCGGCGGACTCCCGGCTCACCGGCACTCGCCTCCACCAGCGCCTCTCCCACAGCCAATGCCATCTGGGTGTCGTCGGTCACCCGGACCACGTCACCCGCGGACAGCGGCAGACCCATGCGCTCCCACGGACCGAACTTGGCGGTGATCTGGGCCATGTTCAGGAACTCGGTGGGGTAGCCCATGGCGTCCCCGATGGCGAGGCCGAAGAGGGAGCCGGGAGTGGACTTCCATACGCGCTCATGGGCGGGGTGGCCGGCGAGTTGCTTCAGCGCCGTCAGACTCGGCGCTTCCCCGAGGGAGCCCGTGACGATGTGGGTGGAACGGGCGGAAGGCCACTGCTCGATCAGTTCGGTCACCGCTTGAGAGGGCGTGAGGCCACGTGCCTTGCCCGCCTCAAGTCGCACAGTCCATGCTTCGCCAAGGCTACTGGCGCGCGAGCCACCCGACTTGAGTGGTTCCCAGTCGGCGGCGTCGTCCTCGTCGTTGAACCACAAGTAGCCGACAAGGTCGTCCTGGTCGTCGGCCACGGCCACGTACTCGACGCGACCGCTGGTCCTGAACTTGTAACGTGGTGGCCCCCCGGAGACGATCTGCCCCGCGCCGTCGTCTTCGTGCAGGCGGGGGTTGGTCGTGCGCTTGACGAAGCGCGGTTCGGCACCGCCGTGATCGGAACTCATACGTGTCTTCCTCTTCTTACTTGCCGGGCAGGACTTCGCCGTAGATGTGCCATTGCCCGTTGTCCTGGAAGGCCCGGGTCACCCGGTACGTGGTGTCGCGCCCGAGGAGAAGTTCCCGCTCACCCATGCCGAAGTGGCTTACGTTCTCCATCCAGATGGCCGGATGCCCCTCAGGGACGCGAAGGTGCACGATGGCCTTCTCATTGGCGAAGCCCCCCACGGCCCCGTTGTCGCCAAGTGAAGACGAAAAGTAACCCGGCTCGGTGATTTCCTTCCCGACCATCTGCTCGGGGCGGCTGAAGCCTAGATAGTCCACCCCTTGCCCCCGCACCACTGTGACGTCCTCCGGCAGGGGCCGGCCGGCCAGCCCCTTGTCGGCGTGCTCGATGTGGTGCAGGACGTCGGGTGTACCCAGATCGGCGTTGCCCCGGAGGTACCCGTTCATCTCCTTGTAGGTGACGGGGGCGCCACCTTCTCGCGAGTAATCGTAGAGTGCGTCCCTTTCGGCCTGCGGAAGGTTGGCGGCGTGGTCGTTCCAGTAATCCCTGCCGTAGGAAATCGCCTCCGCGTCGTCAGCGAAGGTACGTACGCCGTCCCGCATTTCAGCAGACGCGACAGCATGCTTCTGCTCGACGCTGAGATCGGCGAATTCCTCTCTTGTGAGCTTCGAGGTGGACTGGAGACCGTCGTCGACATGTGCCGCAGCACCCTCGTCCAGCTTCCAAGAGTCCGGCAGATGCGGTGCGCCGCCGATGTCGTGCGTCGCACTCAGACCTCCGCGCGCGCCGCCGAAGTCGTCCGCCGCCCGTAGCCCCCTGCTCGCCGCACTGGTCGCGGCCGCCTCCGTGCCCTCCCTCATGGCGAGCCGCACACCGCTCTTGGCGAACCCCGCACCCTTGGTGCCGAGCAACTCCGGCAGGAGTCGCCCGACAAACTCCGACCGGTCGTTCTTGAGTCCCTCGACAGCCGCGCTGACGATGCGCTCGGGGTGCGTACCGGTGGAGACCAGGCCGGTGAGCGTCATGTTGAGGCTCTGGTAGTACGCGGCCGGATGCGTGAGGTTGTAGGGATCGCTGGGGTTGAGGCCCCGGGCGAAGTTGACCAGGCCCGCGCTGCCCTTGATCACACCGCCGAGGAGGTGCGTGGCCTCGACGTCGAGCGCCGTACTGGCGTCGCCGAGTGTGTTGCTCAGCTGGGTCAGGGGCGGTGGCTCGGCCGGCGCATGCGTCAGGGCGGCCGCCACGGCCGCCTCGGCACGGGCGCCGGCTTCGTCACGCGCGCGGCGGGCATCCTCCAAGATGTGCGCGGCCTTCGCGCGCTCCGCCTCACCCGGGTCCTTCCAGGGCTCCGGCTCGGGGCCGGGGTCCTCGCCGGAGAGGGCTTTGACGTTGTAGGCGTCGATCTTCTTGTTGTACGCCGCGGCGGACGCCGCACTGGTGCGCTTGCCGCGGTTGTACGCGTCGATCGCGTCCTGCGCCTTGTCCTGTGCCCACTTGACGGAGTCGGCGTAGGAGTCCAGCGCCTTCGCCGCGTCCTCGCACGCGTCGGCCGCCTGGGCCCACTTGGCGGGATGGGTGCTGATCTTGCGGTGGAAGACGTCACTGGCCTCGCCCTTCCACCCCGAGGCGTCGACCTTCCGCATGCCCCGGCCGACCTTGTCGAAGGCGGTGGAGAAGTCCTTGAGGTGCTTGGCCGCTTCCCGGATCGCGCCAGGCTTGCCATGGACGAGTTCCGTGGGGTCGTCCGTGTGGCCCAGGCCCTGTTCGGTCGGGGTCGCGCCCAGACCCGCCGCGACGTAGTCACCGCCCTCGTGGACCCAGTCGCCGGCCTTGTCCAGACCGACGTGGTCCAAGCCGTCGCCGAGCTTGTCGCTGCCGTAGTCGACGACCTCGCCGAGCTTCCTCTTTCCCGAGTCGATCAGCTCCCCGCCGGCCTTCAGGCCGTCGTTGAGACCGTCCTTGAGGTCGCCGATGAGGCCCACTACTGCTCGCCCCCGGTCCGACCGCCCTGCTGTTGTTCGGCGGCCTTGGCACGGGCTTCGGGGGAGGGCCCGAAGCGGTCGTCGAGCCACTGGTCGTACTCGGTGTCCGACATCCCGGCCTCATCGTGCAGGTTCTGCGGGTTCAGGCCGTACAACGCGGTGCGGGAGGTCATGATGTCGCGGCCCGCGTCCTTGTATCCCTGCTTGACGTTCTCGTGGGCCCGTTCCCAGGACTCCCCGCTGTAGTCCGGCCCACCGAGCACCCCGGAGGTGGTGATGTCTCCCCAGCCCTGCCGCGTGACCTCGTCCTCGGTGGCGTAAGGGTTGCCGATCGCGGAGTTCAGGCCGATCTTCAGGGCGCCCTCCACGTAGTGGTCGGTCTCGTAGTAGGTGCCCGCCGACAGCCCGACGCCCTCCGCGAACGTGTTCCCCTCATGGATCAGCGAGCGCACACCCCACTCCCACCGCTCACAGAACGACTGGAGCTTGTCCGTCACGCCCTCATGTCCCAACTCGAGCCCCGACAGCGCGATATCGCCGAAGCCACGTCCGGCCCCGGCCTCGCCGACCATCCCGAGTTCCTTCAGCTCTCCCAGCGCTTCGGTCAGCCCTCTCGCGACCAGGTCCAGGCCCTCGGCCTGAAGATCCTTCGCACCCTTGCCGCCCCCGTCGGTCACGCCTGCTTCTCCTCGCCGTAAAGGTCCACGGCGGCCTCGTCCGGCACGATGCCCTTCACAGGCGGGAAGACCATCCCTCCGTCCGGGGCGTCCGCACAGTCCAACGCGATGCCACACGGCACGCCGGCCGCCGGCACCGCCACATCCAGCAACTTCGCGCCGAGCACGGTCTGGTACACCCATTCACGGCCTGATTCGCCGCGCGCCCGTGCGTACCTGGCCAGCGCGTACTTGTCCGAGAAAGCCAGGATGAAACGGATCCCGTTGAGGTCGGCCGTCAGCCAGCCCTGCGCACCGTCGGAACCCGGCTCTCCGCCGAGCGGTACCAGTACCGCCGTGCGCCGGAACTCACCGAGCAGTTCTGCGAACTCCCGTCGCCTCGACGCCACGCCGAGGTCTTCAGCGGCTGGTCCGACACCGGACGGCCCGGCCGCACTTCGCGCCTCCGGCGGCTCACCAGGCTCCTGTGAGGCGGTCCGTCCCAATGGCGTGGTGCCCGGCATTCCGTCGCTGTGCACCGCTCCAGGGCGCGTCCTGCCTGCGGCGGGCGGAGTCTTCTCCGCGTACGTGTCGAACACGGAACGGCGAATCGGCTCCGGTGCCCCGCTGCTCCCCCCACCCCCTGACATGCCGAGCATCCTCACACCCACGCCTTGCCGATCGCAACGCGGGAAGACGAGGACCACTCGCAATAGTGCCGGGTGCCGCCGAGCCTCGCCCGGGGCCCACGGAGTACGGCGCAGAGCGGGTCCTACTGGCGGACGCCGTGGCCAGGGGCGGGTGTGGCGGACACGCGCCGCACTCCTGACGGCCCATGGCCTGGGTGGTGGGGTCCGTGGCACCGCTGACCGTGCCGCCCTTGGGCGGCAGTTCCACTCCGTTCCTCGGCTGCCCTTCCGGGTAGGTGACGCTGCCGTCCGCGTTGACCGTGAGTTTCCGGGATTCCGCGTCATCCAAAGCCGACTGGAGCTTCTTCTTCGCCGCGTCCATGTCATGGGCGAAGCCGTTCAGCGCCGTGCTGACCAATCCGCATTCGATCTGCGTGTAGTGGAAGTTGGCCGAGAGCTGTTTCAGCTCCCTGAGTGCGGCGTCGAGGGCCTGTCCCTTGAGGGCTTTGCGCATCCCGGCTGCGACCACATTGTCGATCTCGTCCTTGGCCGCGCATGCCATGTCGCCGACCGCGCGATAGCCGTCGGCAGCCTGCTCGTACTCGGCCGGCTTCAGCTTCTTGAGCGTGGCGAGGTCCATGTCAGCCCGTCACCGAACCGAATCCTGGCCGCCGACGGCGGGAGTGTCCGTGTAGGCGACGTCGATGTTGCCGAACGCTGCACGGACCCCTTCATCTGTAAGAACCAGGTCATGGCCGACCTGCTCAAGTACCTCTTCGATGCTGCCGCAGCGTTCGTCGACGGACTTCACATAGCGAGCCCAGGAGCTGTACACGTCCTGCTGGACGCCGGCGGTCAGGCACCCGGCACCGTCGCCGAGCCCCTTCTGCCCCTCCGACAACTTGGTCAGCGCCTTGCCGATGCCGTCCCGCAAACTGCCGACGCCCTCGCCCGCCTTGTTCCACGCAGCCTTCGTCGACTTGAGCCCGCCGGTGACACCGCTCTGGGCCGGCCCGGACCCCCCGTCGTCCGCGACGTGGTCGATCCGCATATGGGCCGGGCCGCCGCGTGCGGCAGCATCGGCTTTGAGCTGTTCCCACTCGTACCACGCCATGCGCGGCCCCTCCCCCGTAGCCCGGGCACGTCACCCAGGCGAACTCCACCAACTCCCGCCGTGCTCTGTGAGGTTGCTGCAACGGACGTTATCGGGCGGGTGCGCTGCGTGACGTCCGCGCGATCGCTCAACCGGACCTGAGTATCCGTACCTACGCGGGGAGAGACCGGAAGAAACACACCGGCGAAACGTGCCTCGGCTCAAACCTGTCGCTCGACGCACGAGAGGCTTCGAGGATCTGGGCTGGTGGGCTCGGTGCCACGGAGGAGCCGGGTGGCCAGGTCGCACAGACGGATTGGCTTGATGGGGTAGGTGAGCCGCGCGAGAGGGCTGAGTCGCGACGACCGCTGCCGTCACGGCTCCGCACGGCACCACGCCCATGGTGCGTCGCTCACCGCCCGCCCTACCCGGGCATGAAAAAACCCCAGGTCACGGCGAGTGAGTCCTGGGGTTGATCCGAGCCGCCTTCGGGATTCGAACCCGAGACCTACGCATTACGAGGGCCTGCAAGATCATCCCGGATGATGTTGCGAGATGCCAGGAAATCCCGTTTTCGCTGATCAGGGCCTCGCAGCCGTGATCGTCGTGACAGCTGGTCCACCCCTGTGCCACCCAGTCCGCTCACGCAGCGCTCACGCAATTCCGCCGCCTTCGACCTCGCCGGCACCCGGGCTGACCAGCCTCGGGACCGGGCTGAACGACGGAACAGAGACATGACACTCCCTGGTGGAGAGGCGCGGAACACTGCTCACTTCCCCCTGCCCGTCCGCGTGACGCTGCAGCTCTTCCGCGACACCGACCAGCGCCTGCTCGACGGCAGCCACAGCCATCCGTGATGCGCTCATCGCGCCACCAGACCCCATCAGTTGCCCCGTTATCTCTTTCGCGGTCCTGCAAGAGGGCCGCTGGCCTCCGGGCCCGGCATGACTGTTGCCCCTGTCGATGGGATGACCTGGGGGGTGGTGTCACCGGGTCTGAGGGGTGCCGTCGGAGACGCTGATCAGAGGTCCGACCACCGCCCGGCCTGGCGCAATGCCAGGCCGCTTGCGGGCGGCAGGTCTGTATAACGTGGATGCGGGAGAACGGCTCCCGACCTTGAGGCCGGCACGCATCGACGCATGTGGGGGCACGGTGATCAGCATCAACGGGGTGGACGTCTTCCTGGCCTGGACGTCGGCAAGCAGACACATCACGGCCACGGCCTGACCCCGGCCGGGAAGAAGGTGTTCGACAAGCAGCTGCCGAACAGCGAACCGAAGCTGCGGGCTGTCTTCGACAAGCTCACGGCCAAGTTCGGCACCGTCCTGGTGGTTGTGGACCAGCCCGCCTCCATCGGCGCCCTCCCACTGACCGTCGCCCGGGACGCCGGCTGCCAGGTCGCCTACCTGCCCGGACTGGCGGTGCGACGGATCGCCGACCTCTACCCCGGCGAGCCCAAGACCGACGCGAAGGACGCCGTGGTCATAGCGGACGCTGCCCGCACCATGCCCCACACCCTGCGCACCCTTGACCTGACCGATGAGGTCACCGCGGAGCTGACCATGCTGGTCGGCTTCGACCAGGACCTCGCAGGCGAGGCCAACCGCACCTCCAACCGCATCCGCGGCCTGCTCACCCAGTTCCACCCCAGCCTGGAGCGCGTCCTTGGCCGCGCCTGGATCATCCGGCAGTGACCTGGCTCCTCGAGCGCTACGGATCCCCGCAAGCACTCCGCAAAGCGGGCCGCCGCAAGCTGGTCGAGGTCGTCCGGCCCCGGGCACCGCGCATGGCCGAGCGGCTGGTCGACGGCATCTTCACCGCACTCGACGAGCAGACCGTCGTGGTCCCGGGCACCGGCACCCTCGACGTGGTCGACCCGTCGCCGGCGAAGTCGCCGGCCGCCGTTCACGAACAACGCCGGGCCCTGGAAAGCCGGATCGAGGCACTGCTGGGGGCCCACCCTCTTTCCCAGGTCCTGACCTTGATGCCCGGCATCGGCGTCAGGACCGCCGCAGTCCTCCTGACCACCGTCGGCGACGGCAGCAGCTTTCCCACCGCAGCTCACCTGGCCTCCTACGCCGGCCTCGCCCCGGCAACCCGGCAGTCCGGCACCTCGATCCACGGCGAGCACGCCCCCAGAGGCGGCAACCGGCAGCTGAAACGAGCGATGTTCCTCTCCGCGTTCGCAGCCCTGCACGATCCCGCCTCCCGCACCTACTACGACCGCTGCCGAGCCCGCGGCAAAACCCACACCCAGGCCCTCCTCCGCCTCGCCCGCCACCGCATCAGCGTCCTGTTCGCCATGCTCCGCGACGGAACCCCTACGAGCCGAGGAGCCTCAACTCGCTTGACGAAGGACATAGCGGCACCCCCCGGCTCAGGAGGCAGTAGGCGGTGCCGAGTGAGCGAGGATCCGACGCCGCTCAACCTCGTAAATCTCGCACGCGGCGCGCTTGCGATCGTAGAACTCTTCCCAGAAACCGACCTGATTCCACGCGTCAGGACACAGGGAAACAGAGCCAGTCTCAAGCTGGAAGTACTTCCAGCTCGGCGGGATTTCATGCGACGTGACAGCGAACAGCCTGCTGTCGAACAAGGCGGAGTCTTCTCCGTCGATGAATTCGACCCTGAAGAGCGGACTCTTCCCCTCAGGAATGAAAACCTCAAGGACGACATATTCCAGCCCCTCTTTGAGCGATCCGGCACCTTGCAGCATGCCCTTGTCCGCGCTCTCAGGGTTGACGAATCGCGCGCGCAGCTCAATCACGACCTTCTATGTGTGGCTAATTCTGGGGCCTTCTGTTCATGATCACCTTGTAATCATAATTCAGCACTCTACCCGTCTCGGGGTTGTAGTAGTAATGCACCTGGAAGTCCCCGTACGGCGACTGATGGGTCCGCGTCGTGTACTTTGCCCCAGTCACTCAGCTTACTGCCGTCCTGCACCATGAGATCGCGGACTACCTGATTCCCGAGCCTGTCGCCGGGGATGACGCGACGGGACTCCGCTATCACTTCGGGAGTGAGCCAGCCGTTCTCGTTGAAGAGGGAGTTAGCGGACTCTCCGCGTAGCCGGTCAGCGAGCTTCTGACCTTCCGCAGATCCGGAAATGTAGTCCTCATCGGCGGTCTTTCCTTCCTTGCCGGTCTGGTTGAGGCAGCGAGGATAGAGCCCGAGCGGGTCCGCCCATGTGGTCGGGTTGTGTACGTAGGTTGCCGGATTGGGCGCCGGGGCGAGGCCGAGGGGATCAGACGAGAGATAGCGGGATGTTTCTGGGTCGTAGTAACGGAAGTAGTTGTGATGGAGTCCGGATTCCGGGTCGTAGTACTGACCCGGGAAGCGGAGAGGCGTGTATGTGGAAGCGTCAACGTTCCAGGTGGTGGTTCCCCAGAGGGTGCTGCGCGTACGCCACGCGATCTCACCGTCCTCCCCCACGAGTTCGCGCGGAGTGCCGACCAGATCCGTGACAATCGCGAAGAACCGGGAGTCGATCTCCTCCTGCGATGTGCCCGAAGCCGTAGATGTGATGCGTTCGGTCTGGGCGATCGGTTGGAGGTTCTGGTGGTCCCAGGTGAGGGTGACCGGATTCGGCAACTCACTGGCGTGCGTGGTCTGTTCGCACAGGATCGTGCCGTCCCAGGTGAACGTGACCCGCTCGGCGACCGTCGCGCCGTCCGCCTCCATGCGTAGCTTGGCCGTGCGGCGTCCCAGCGGGTCGTAGCAGTAGCGCCACACCGTGCCGTCGGGCGTCGTCACCTGGGTAAGACGATCTTCCGCGTCCCATGCGTAGCGCCAAGTGTCCGGCTTACGGGACAGCCGCGTCTTCTGACGCAGGATGGTTCGGCCGAGCGCATCGTGTTCGTAACGGACGCCGCCGGCGCGGGTGATGCGGGTGCCCGAATAAGCGCGCTCGCCGGTGGCCTCGTGGCCGGGGCGGGTCGCGGGCCAGGTGGCCGAAGCCTGGTTACCCGCCGCGTCATACGCGTACGTTTCCGACCAGCTGGCGGCGTGGACCGCTGTGATGCGGCCAGCCGGGCTCCTTGCCTTCGCGCTCTTTGACGCCAGGACCGGGCTCGGAGGCTTTGCCGGGCACACCCGCGAAGTCGTAGAGCTGGCGGGGCACATCCTTCACCGCGGTAAGCGCCTCGTCCGTGGTGGCGGTGCCGGAGTCAGGAACTTTAGTTAGCGGAGGCGTCCGACGTGTTGGCGTCACCGCTCGGCGACATGGTCATGTCGTCGCTGTCAGTCATGCCACATCCGCTGAGGAGAAGTCCGGTAAGTGCACGTGCCATGGGAGCGCCGCTCGCTCGTGGCCGACGGGTGGCGGAGCGTAGTGCACGGAGCATGGGCCCCTAGGGGTGCTTGAAGCGGGTCGGATGCGGGCCGGCACGCGGCAGTACGGTCCCCGGCCGCGGTGTTCAGTTGGGTGCCGTGACGTCGCCACCTCGGCCGACCACGACCAGTGTCTGATTCTTCAACGCGGTCGTGCCCGGTTCCAGTGCTCACTGTGGCTGTGCCCTTCCAGTCCCGTGGGCGCGTGTTGATCTGGTTCGCGGCGAAGACCTCGTCACTGGGGATGAGGAAGGTGCCGCCGCCGAGTTTCCACTGGCTGCCGCCGTGTCCTTCAGCGGCCGATGTTGGCTCACCGGGGCCGCTGTGTGAAGTGTCGAGGCCCATACCCCGCCGATCTGCGATGTAGGGCTGTAGAGGATGTAGTGGATTTCCCAGAAGGGCCCCGAAGTCCCGCCTAGGAGGCCCACGCCCCGAGTTCTCCGTTCGGGGCGCCTCGCGCATTGGCCGACCATCATGGAGATCCTGCGGCACACGCAAATCCGATAGACGCGCCCCTGCGTCAAGGGCCGCTCGCATCTCTCCAAGGACGCCCTGCGGCGTAGGGGAGACGCCTTCCTGCCTGCCCGGCGCTACCCTGTGAGCCCGCGACCGAGGCTGGAACTGAGACGGAGGCCCGACGCGCGGCCCTCGCGTGACGGCGCCGTCGTATCCGGCAAAAGCAAAAGCCCCAGATCACGGCGAGTGAGTTCTGGGGCTTCCACAGAGCCGCCTTCGGGATTCGAACCCGAGACCTACGCATTACGAGTGCGTTGCTCTGGCCATCTGAGCTAAGGCGGCGCCGCCGCGCGCACCGGAGTGCGTCAGCAACGTCGCCAATCCTACACGGTCCGCCGGGGTGCTCCGCCCGGGGTTTTCGCCCCCGGTGATCACCGGGGGCAACTGCGGGGCACCGGTCGGCCGGCGTCCGCTCACCCCTTACGAGCAGCGCTTTCCGTCCTTCGGCGGGGTGCCCGTCAGCAGGTACGTGTCGATCGCCCCGTCGATGCAGTCGCTGCCGCGGCCGTACGCCGTGTGGCCGTCGCCGTCGTAGGTCAGGAGGCGGCCGGAGGAGAGCTGGGCGGCCAGGGCCTTGGCCCAGGGGTAGGGGGTGGCCGGGTCGCGCAGGGTGCCGACCACCAGGATGGGGGCGGCGCCGTCGGCCGTGATGCGGTGGGCCTCCCCCGTGGCCTTGACCGGCCAGGACGCGCAGTTCAGGGCGGACCAGGCGAGCCCCGCGCCGAAGACCGGGGACGCCTTCTCGAACGCGGGCAGCGCCTCCTCGACCTCCTTGGTGGAGGAGAAGGAGGGCGGCTGGTCGAGGCAGTTCACGGCGGCGTTGGCGGCCATCAGGTTGGTGTACGTGCCGTCGGGGTCGCGCTCGTAGTAGCTGTCGGAGAGGGCCAGCAACCCCGCCCCGTCCTTCTTGGTCATCGCCGCGGTGAGGGCCTCGCGCAGTTGCGGCCAGGCCCCTTCGTCGTACATCGCCGCGATCACACCGGTCGTCGCGAGGGACTCGACCAGCTTGCGGCCGTCGGGGTCGCCGGTGGCGATGGGGGTCCGGTCCAGCTCGTCGAAGAAGGCCTTCAGGCGTTGCCCCTGCCGCGTCGGGGTGCCCGTCCCGAGCGGGCACCCGGCCCGGGACGCGCAGTCCTTCGCGAAGGACGTGAACGCCGTCTCGAACCCGGCGGTCTGCTGCCGGTTCATCTCCCGGGCCGGCAGCGAGGGGTCCATCGCCCCGTCGAGCACGAGCCGCCCCACCCGCTCCGGGTACAGACCGGCGTACGTGGCGCCCAGGAACGTGCCGTAGGAGGCACCGACGTAGTTCAGCTTCTCGTCGCCGACCGCGGCGCGTACCAGGTCCATGTCGCGGGCCGCCTCGACGGTGGAGACGTGCGGCAGCACCCGCTTGGAGACCCGGTCGCCCGTCTGGCAGCCGGACGCGAACTGCTCGAACGCGGTGGAGAGCTGCTGCTGCTCCCGGGCGTCGTCCGGGGTGACGTCGGTCTGTGTGTACGTGTCCATCCGCTTGCCGTCGAGACAGGTGACGGGTGCGCTGCGGGCGACGCCGCGCGGGTCGACGGCGACCATGTCGTAGCGGGCGCGGACCTTCTTGGGGTAGCCGATGCCCGCGTACGCCTGGAGGTAGCCGACCGCGGAGCCGCCGGGGCCGCCCGGGTTGACCAGGAGCGAGCCGAGGCGCTTGCCCGGCCCGGTGGCCTTCTTCCGGGAGACCGCGAGGTCGATGTCGCCCGCGGACGGCTTGTCGTAGTCGAGCGGCGCCTTGAGCGTGGCGCATTCGAAGCCGGACGTGCCGCACGCGCGCCACTTGGGGCTCTGGTCGTAGTAGGCGCTCAGCCGCGTCTGGTCGGAGCTGGGCAGCGCGGCGAGCGCGACGTCCGTGGAGCCCGAACTCCCCTGTGAGCAGGCCGACATGCCGGCCACGAGCAGTCCGGTGGCGGCGGCGAGCAGGGCGGTACGGCGACGAACGGTGGAGGGGTGGCGCCTGAAGTCCATCGAGTGAGCGTAACGCTCCGCGCGGAGTTGGTCACTTTCAGTACCGATGGGCGAGAGGCGCCCGCCCGGCCTACCCCGCCCGCAGCGCCAACGTCATCGCCTCCACCGCGAGCAGCGGCGCGACATTGCGGTCCAGGGCGACCCGGCACGTCCCGATCGCCTCGATCCGTCTCAGCGTGGACTCCGGCGACGTGTCCCGCGCCAGCCGCTCCAGCGTGTCCTGGATGTCGGTGTTGGCCAGCGCCACCCGTGAGCCGAGCTGGAGCGCCAGCACGTCCCGGTAGACCCCGGTCAGCTCGGTGAGCGCCAGGTCGAGCGAGTCGCGCTGCGAACGCGTCCGGCGCCGCTTCTGCTTGTCCTCCAGGTCCTTCATGACCCCGGCCGTACCGCGCGGCATCCGGCCGCCGGGCCCCGCGCCGAGCGCCGCCTTCAGCTCGTCGGTCTCCTTGGTGTCGACCTCCTCGGCGAGCTGCTTGGAGTCCTCCGCCGCCGCGTCGACCAGCTCCTGCGCCGCCTTGAGGCAGCCGCCGACATCCGCGACGCGCAGCGGCACCTTCAGCACGGCTGCTCTGCGCTCCCGCGCGCGCGGGTCCGTGGCCAGGCGGCGGGCCCGGTCGATGTGGCCCTGGGTGGCGCGGGCGGCGGTCGCGGCGACGTCCGGCTCGATGCCGTCGCGCCGTACGAGCATGTCGGCGACCGCGTCCACGGCGGGCGTGCTCAGAGTCAGCAGCCGGCAGCGGGAGCGGATCGTGGGCAGCACGTCCTCCACCGAGGGCGCGCAGAGCAGCCACACCGTGCGGGGAGCGGGCTCCTCTACGGCCTTCAGCACGGCGTTCGCCGATTTCTCGTTCAGCCGCTCCGCGTCCTCGACGAGGATCACCTGCCAGCGGCCCGTCGCCGGTGACGTGTACGACTTGCGGACGGTGTCGCGCATGTCCTCGGCCAGGATCTGCGTGCCGACCGCGGCCACCGCCGAGACGTCGGCGTGCGTGCCGAGCAGGGCGGTGTGGCAGCCGTCGCAGAACCCGCAGCCGGGGGCGCCGCCGAGCGCCCGGTCCGGCGACACGCACTGCAGTGCCGCGGCGAAGGCCCGCGCGGCGGTGACCCGGCCCGCGCCGGGCGGCCCGGTGAACAGCCAGGCGTGCGTCATCTTCGACGCGGCGGGCGGCGCGGCCCCGGACCCGGCCGCGGTCACCTGGGCGTCCGCGTCCCGCGCCGCCGCGCTCAACTCCGCGACCACGCGCTCCTGACCGACCAGGTCGTCCCATACGGCCATGGGGACACCGCCCTTCCTCGTGCTTCCGCCATTGTGCCGGGCGCCACTGACAAGACGGGCCACGCCGGTTGGCTCCGCGGATGACCGCACGGGTTCTGCCCGCAAACCGGGGACGCGGGTTCGGGCGGGCGCCCGGTACCGGCTGGGCGGTGACACTGTGGGCCGGGGTGGAGTCGGGGCTGCGGCCGCCCCGGGCCCAGCCAAGCAAAGCTATAGCCGACCTGAGCCGCCCCGCACCCAGCGGGCAGAGCTGAAACTGCTGCCCCGAGCCACCCGGACCCAGCCGGGCGGAGCTAAGCCAGGCCGACCTGCGCCGGCCCGGGACCAGCCGCGCGCCCCGCCTCACTCCACCCCACCGAGCGACGCCCCGTCTACCGGCGGCGCCGGTTCTTGCGGCCCCCGCCCGTGGCGCCCCCGTCATCACCCTCGGCGTGCTCATCGTCCTGGTCGCCCAGCAACTCGTCCGCCAGCGTCGGCAGGTCGTCCAGCGGGGTCTCCTCCGCCCAGTCCGGGCGGGGGCGGCGGCGCGGCCGGCCCTCCTCGTCGAGTTGCGGCAGCTCCGCCGTACGGTCGGCGGCGCTCTCCGGCGGTGCCTCGTGCGCGGGGTGCTCGTCCCGGAAGTAACCCTGCGGCACCCGGTCCCCGGCCCCCTCGGAGACCTGCGGCAGGACGGCCGTCTCGTCGGCGGGGCCGGCGGAGAGCCGGGGCAGCTGCGCCGTCTCCTCCGCCTCCCGGGCAGGCTCCGGGGCCGCGTCCCGGACGGGCGGCAGCACCGCCGTCTCCTCGGCCGCGGACGGCGCCTGCGGCCGCACGATCGGCGTCTGCACCGTCGTCTCGTTGTCCGGCACGGGCGGCACGGGCGGCGCGGAGGGCGCGGGCCGGTCCGGGGTCGCGGCGGGCGTCGATGAAGGCGCCTCCGGCTTGCGGGGATGCGCCGGCGCGGCGGGCGCGGACCGGTTCACCGTCGTACTCGCCCGGGCCTCCTGCGCGGCCTGGGCCGCCTGCGCCGCGAGGCGTCGGGCCTCCTCCGCGCGCAGCAACGCCTCCTCGGCCTTGCGCTGCTTCTCCAGGCGCCGCTCCTCGGCCTCGGCCCGCAGTCGCGCCTCCTCCTCGGCCCGCTTGCGCAGCCGTTCCTGCTCGGCGGCGCGGGCCTTCTCCTCGGCGAGGAGGCGGGCCTGCTCGGCCTCGGCCTTCTTGCGGGACTCCTCGGCGCGCTGCCGGGCCTCCTCCGCCTGCCGCTCGGCCTCGATGCGCTGCGCCTCCTCCAGCTCGCGGCGCTTGCGCTCCTCCTCCTCGGCGCGGAGTTTGGCGAGCTGCTCCTGGCGCTCGCGCTCGATCCGCTCCTCCTCCGCCTTACGCGCGGCCTCTTCCTCGGCCTTGCGCCGAGCCTCTTCCTCGGCGGCCCTGCGGGCCTCTTCCCGCGCCTCGATCTCGGCTTCCGAGAGCGGCAGGAGCTGGTCGAGACGGTGGCGGACCACCGTCGTCACGGCCTCCGGCTCCTGGCCCGCGTCGACGACGAGGTAGCGGCCCGCGTCGCCGGCGGCCAGCGTCAGGAAACCGGCGCGCACGCGCGCGTGGAACTCCGCCGGCTCCGACTCGAGCCGGTCCGGTGCCTCGGTGAACCGCTCGCGCGCGGCCTCGGGGTCCACGTCGAGCAGCACCGTCAGGTGCGGTACGAGCCCGCCGGTGGCCCAGCGGTTGATGCGGGCGACCTCGGTCGGGGACAGGTCGCGGCCCGCGCCCTGGTAGGCGACGGACGAGTCGATGTACCGGTCGGAGATGACGACGGCGCCGCGCTCCAGCGCGGGCCGCACGACCGTGTCGACGTGCTCGGCGCGGTCGGCGGCGTACAGCAGTGCCTCGGCGCGGTGCGAGAGGCCGGCGGACGAGACGTCGAGGAGGATCGAGCGCAGCCGCTTGCCGACGGGTGTCGCGCCGGGTTCGCGGGTGAGCACGACCTCGTGGCCCTTGGCGCGGATCCATTCGGCGAGGGCCTCGGCCTGCGTCGACTTGCCGGCGCCGTCGCCGCCTTCCAGGGCGATGAAGTATCCGGTGGCGGCCGGGGCCTGCGCCGGGTCGTTCCCCCCGAGCAGCGCGTCCCTCAGGTCGTGCCGCAGGGGGACGCCGCTGCGGTCGTCGGCCTTGGCGAGGACCAGCGCGGCGACGGGCAGCAGCAGGGCGCCCACCAGCATCAGCGTGAACGCGGCGCCGCCGTGGGCGAAGACGAACTTGCCGTTCTCCAGGCGGTGCGGCCCGATGAGCCCGGCGAGCACCGGCGCGAGCACGGCGCCGAGCGCGACGCTGACGCGGACGACGGCCTGGAGGTGCTCGGTGACCCGGGCCCGCCGGTACTCCTCGCTCTCCTGGTCGAGCAGCGTGTGCCCGGTGTTGGCGGCGATGCCCGCGGTGACACCGGCGAGGCTCACCATGAGGAGCACGGTCGTCACGTCCGGGACGAGCCCGGCGGCGAGCAGCGCGATGCCGGTGAGGGCGAGGACGAGCGCGAGCAGCCGGCGCCGGGACAGCGCGGGCAGCACGGTCGGCGCGGTGCGGATGCCGACGACGGTGCCGCCGGTCAGGCCGAGGACGAGCAGCCCGAACGTCACCGGGCCGCCGCCCAGGTCCTTGGCGTGCAGCACGGAGACGGCGACGGCGGCGGCGATCGCCCCGGCGACGGCGGCGCAGGCCAGGACGAGCAGCGGGATCGCGCCCGTACGGCCCTTGTCGACGCCGTTGCCGGTGCGCGGGCGGCGCAGTCCTTCCAGCGGCGAGCGCGCGCGGGGCGTCTGCGCGCCGGGCAGTTCGAGGAAGAAGACGACGGAGAGCGAGGCGGCGAAGAGGCCCGCGCCCACGTACGACGAGAGCGCGACCTGGTGCTGGGCGAACCAGTCGAGGCCGGCGCCCAGCAGGTTCTGCACCAGCGTCACGAGGACGAGGACGGCGGCGGCCAGCGGGATCGCCACGAAGCCGGTGCGCAGGGAGAGCCGGCGCAGCGCGTCCATGTGGTCGGGCAGCGGCCGCACGGCCGCGCCCTCCAGGGGCGGCGCGGGCAGCAGCGCGGGCGCCGCGCTCTCCTTGGCGACGGTCCAGAACCGCTCGGCGACACCGGCGACGAACGCGGTGACGAGGAGCAGCGCCGGTGCGTTGTCCGGGGTCCAGTCGATCCACAGGGGCGCGACGATCAGCAGGGCGGCGCGCAGTCCGTCGGCGCCGACCATGGTCCAGCGCCGGTCGAGGGGTCCGCCGGGGGTGGTGAGCGAGGTCAGCGGTCCCAGCAGGACGGCGCCGAACAGCAGGGTCGACAGGATGCGCGCCCCGAAGACCGCGGCGACGGCGAGGGCCACGCCCCGGTATCCGCCGCCGAACGTCCCTTGGGCGATCGCCGCCTGGAGCGCGAGCACCACGAGCACAAGCAGCCCGAGTACATCACCGACCCCGCCGACGAGCTGCGCGGACCACAGTCGCTTCAACTCGGGTACCCGCAGGAGAGCGCGCACGGCGCGCTCCCGGGAGTCCGCTACCAGGGCGTCGTCTGGGGCCTCGTGGGGGGCCGTTGGCTGCTCGGCACGGGTCATTCGTCCAGCCTATCGGGAGGGACCGACACTCCGGAGGCGCACCCGAACAAACGGACGCCTCCAGGTCACCGGACCCGGAGGCGTCCCGTCCACATATGCCGCGAACCGCCCGCGGGCGGACGCGCTGCCCGCTACTCGGCCGGAGCCGCCTTCGTGGCCGCGGTCGTCTTGGCCGCCGCCTTCTTGGCGGTCGTCGTCTTGGCAGCGGTCTTCTTGGCGACCGCCTTCTTCGCGGGGGCCTTCTTGGCCGGTGCCTTCTTGGCGGCCTTCTTCGCGGTCTTCTTGGCGGGCCCCTTCGCCCGCTTCTCCGCGAGCAGCTCGTAGCCGCGCTCGGGGGTGATCTCCTCCACGGAGTCGTCGGAGCGCAGTGTGGCGTTGGTCTCGCCATCGGTGACGTACGCGCCGAAGCGGCCGTCCTTCACGACGACCGGCTTGCCGCTGACCGGGTCCTCGCCGAGCTCCTTGAGCGGCGGCTTGGCGGCCGCGCGCCCGCGCTGCTTGGGCTGCGCGTAGATCGCCAGCGCCTCTTCGAGGGTGATCGTGAAGAGCTGGTCCTCGCTCTGCAGCGAGCGGGAGTCCGTGCCCTTCTTCAGGTACGGGCCGTACCGCCCGTTCTGCGCGGTGATCTCCACGCCCTCCGCGTCGGTGCCCACCACGCGCGGCAGCGACATCAGCTTCAGGGCGTCTTCCAGCGTCACCGTGTCGAGCGTCATCGTCTTGAAGAGCGAGGCGGTCCGCGGCTTCACCGCGTTCTTGCCGGTCTTCGGGGTGCCCTCGGGGAGCACCTCGGTGACGTAGGGCCCGTAGCGCCCGTCCTTGGCGACGATCTGGTGGCCGCTGGCCGGGTCCGTGCCCAGCTCGAAGTCGCCGCTCGGCTTGGCGAGCAGCTCCTCGGCGTACTCCACGGAGAGCTCGTCGGGGGCGAGGTCCTCGGGGACGTCCGCGCGCTGGTGGTTCTCGGAGTCGCGCTCGCCGCGCTCTACGTAGGGGCCGTAGCGCCCGACCCGCAGCACGATGTCGTTGCCGACGGGGAAGGACGAGACCTCGCGGGCGTCGATCGCGCCCAGGTCGGTCACCAGCTCCTTGAGGCCGCCGAGGTGGTCGCCGTCGCCGTTGCCCGCCTCCGCGGCCGAGCCGGAGCCGTCGCCCTCGCCGAAGTAGAAGCGGCGCAGCCACGGCACGGCCTGCGCCTCGCCGCGCGCGATGCGGTCGAGGTCGTCCTCCATCTTGGCGGTGAAGTCGTAGTCGACGAGCCGGCCGAAGTGCTTCTCCAGCAGGTTCACGACGGCGAAGGACAAGAAGGAGGGGACCAGCGCGGTCCCCTTCTTGAAGACGTAGCCGCGGTCGAGGATCGTGCCGATGATCGACGCGTACGTCGACGGGCGGCCGATCTCGCGCTCTTCCAGCTCCTTGACGAGCGAGGCCTCGGTGTAGCGGGCCGGCGGCTTGGTCGCGTGGCCGTCGACCGTCAGCTCCTCGGCGGTCAGCGGGTCGCCCTCGGTGACCTGCGGCAGGCGCCGCTCGCGGTCGTCCAGCTCCGCGTTCGGGTCGTCGGCGCCCTCGACGTAGGCCTTGAGGAAGCCGTGGAAGGTGATGGTCTTGCCGGACGCGCTGAACTCGGCGTCGCGGCCGTCGCTGGAGCGGCCGGCGATCTTCACGGTGACCGAGTTGCCGACGGCGTCCTTCATCTGGGAGGCGACGGTGCGCTTCCAGATCAGCTCGTACAGCTTGAACTGGTCGCCGGAGAGTCCCGTCTCGGCGGGCGTGCGGAAGCGGTCGCCGGAGGGGCGGATCGCCTCGTGCGCCTCCTGCGCGTTCTTCACCTTGCCGGCGTACGTGCGCGGCTTGTCCGGCAGGTAGTCGCCGCCGTACAACTGCGTGACCTGGGCGCGGGCCGCCGTGACGGCCGTGTCCGAGAGCGTCGTGGAGTCCGTACGCATGTAGGTGATGAAGCCGTTCTCGTACAGCTTCTGCGCCACCTGCATGGTCGCCTTCGCGCCGAAGCCGAGCTTGCGCGAGGCCTCCTGCTGCAACGTCGTCGTCCGGAAGGGCGCGTACGGCGAGCGGCGGTAGGGCTTGGACTCCACCGAGCGGACAGCGAACGAGGTGTCCTGGAGGGCGGCGGCGAGCGCACGGGCGTTCGCCTCGTCCAGGTGGAGGGTGTTCGCCGAGTTCCCGCCCTTGATCTGGCCGAGCGAGTCGAAGTCGCGGCCCTGGGCGATGCGCTTGCCGTCGACCGCGCTGAGCCGTGCGACCAGCGCCGAGGGGTCGGACGGGTCGCCGGCCCGGCCGGTCGCGAAGGTGCCGGTCAGGTCCCAGTACTCGGCGGAGCGGAAGGCGATCCGCTCGCGCTCGCGCTCGACGACGAGCCGGGTCGCCACGGACTGCACGCGCCCGGCCGACAGGCGCGGCATGACCTTCTTCCACAGGACCGGCGAGACCTCGTAGCCGTAGAGGCGGTCGAGGATGCGGCGGGTCTCCTGGGCGTCGACCATCCGCTTGTTCAGCTCGCGCGGGTTGGCGACGGCGGCGCGGATCGCGTCCTTGGTGATCTCGTGGAAGACCATCCGGTGGACGGGGACCTTGGGCTTCAGGACTTCGAGGAGGTGCCACGCGATGGCCTCGCCCTCGCGGTCCTCATCGGTGGCGAGGAAGAGTTCGTCGGAGTCCTTCAGCAGGTCCTTGAGCTTCTTGACCTGTGCCTTCTTGTCGGCGTTGACGACGTAGACCGGCTCGAAGTCGTTGTCTACGTCCACGCCGAGGCGGCGCACCTCACCCGTGTACTTGTCGGGCACCTCCGCGGCGCCGTTGGGGAGGTCGCGGATGTGCCCGACGCTCGCTTCGACGACGTACCCAGGGCCGAGATAGCCCTTGATCGTCTTCGCCTTGGCGGGCGACTCGACGATGACGAGTCGGCGGCCGCCCTGTGCGGTCTCGCTGGTCGGGGACAACTTCGCTCTTCTCTCCGGTCGGCGGTCGGGGCCGTGCGGTGACGGTGTCCCGTCGGTCATCGGGGGTGGTCGGGGCCGTGTCGGCGACGGGTGTCCCGTCGGTGGTCGCGGCACTGCTGCGGAGTGTGACGCTACCTCCCGCCGGTGTGTCAAACGGGAAAAGCACGCAGCAGCCACTCGGAACGGTAACCCGACTCTTCTTGATCCTGCCCGCGGACCGGGGAGCGGACCCTTCGCCTCCGTGTAGCCGGGAGATCACGGTGCGTGGCGCGCGGTGCCACACTCTCGTCACGAGCGTCCCTATTGCGCTCCTATCGTGCTCCCTCACTCCCCAGCCCTTATCCGCTCCTGACAAGATGGCGGATGGCTGGGGGAGCCCGAGGGAAGCCCCGGTCCGTCCCCACCGGCATCCCGACCCAGGAGCATCCCGATGTCCGACAGCAATCCCTACGGCCAGCAGCCCCCGCAGGACCCGCCGGGAGCCGGCCCGTACGGCTACCCGCAGCAGGGCGGGCAGCCCGGATACGGCGCGGCACCGGGCCAGCCGCCGCAGGGCGGCCAGCCCACCTACGGCTACCCCTACCCGGGCTCCGCCCCGGCCGGGGGCGGCTACCCGCCCCAGCCGCAGCCCGGCATGCCCGCGCCCTACGACCCGATGGCGCCGTACGGCTACGACCCGTACGGGCGGCCGTACTCGGACAAGTCGAAGATGACGGCGGGCCTGCTCGGCATATTCCTCGGCACGTTCGGTGTCGGCCGCTTCTACACCGGCCACACCGGCCTGGCCGTCGGACAGCTGCTCGTCGGCGTGCTGACCTGCGGCATCGGCGGCATGTGGGGCTTCATCGACGGCATCGTCATGCTCGCCGGCAGCAACACGACCGACGCGCAGGGCCGCATCCTGCGCTCCTAGTGGCCACCCCCTCGCGCCGCTCGCCCCGCGCCCCGGCCGCGGCGCCCCTCGCGGTGTTCGCCGCCGGGGCCGCCGGGGCCGCGTACCTCTACGGCACCGACCCGCACGAGCCGGGGCACTGGCTGCCCGGCTGCCCGTTCCGCGCGCTCACCGGGCTGCTCTGCCCCGGCTGCGGCGGCACCCGCATGGCGTACGACGTGCTGCACGGCCGGCTCGGCACGGCCTGGCACGACAACGGCCTGCTGCTGGCCGCGTCCCCGTTCGTCCTGTACCTGCTGGGGCGCTGGCTCTACGCGGGGCTGCGCGGACGGCGGTGGCGGCCGGTGGTGAGCGTCCGCCTCCAGGTGGCCCTGCTGGGCGTCGCCGCCGTGTGGACCGTGGCGCGCAACGTCATCTGACCCGGCATCACCGCGCCGCGCACAAGGTCACGAACTCGCCACGATCACCTGCCCGGGTACATGACACCCCCGGGTCCCCCTCTACGCTTCGTTCTCCCGAGGCCACGCCGTGTCCCCACCGGTGCGTCGCTCTCGGCTTCTTCCGCTCACCGGCGCGCTCCGTCGCGCCATTTTTCCGTCCCTAGGAGCAACTCCCATGTCCCAGCCCTTCCCCGGCGCCACGCCCGAGGCCCCGTTCGGCGTCGACCCGCAGGGCCGCCCGTACTCCGACAAGCAGAAGCTGGTCGCCGGCCTGCTCGGCATCTTCCTCGGCTCGTTCGGCGTCGGTCGCTTCTACGTGGGCGACACCAAGACCGGTGTCTGGCAGCTCGTCGTCTCCATCGTGACCTGTGGCGCGGGTGGCCTGTGGGGCTTCATCGACGGCATCATCTTCCTCACCAGCAACGACCGCACGGACGCCCAGGGCCGCCCCCTGCGCTGACGTCGCGACGCGCCGACGCCCGCCCCCGGACCCGATCCGGAGGCGGGCGTCGCCGTGTCCGGGCGCCGCGCTGACGCCATGTCACATCTGGCCGAAACACCACGCTCCCAGCGCCAGGCAGACGAGACCCGCCACCCCGGCGGCCACCGCCGACGCCACCGGGCGCGCCCCGTGCGCCACCGGCTCGCGGTGCGCCGTGCGCGCCCCCGTCCACACCACGAGCCCCGCGCCGAACAACGCGAACACCGTGCCCGCGAAGACCGCAGGTGCACTCTCCATCGCCTTGCCTCCCGCCTTCGGGCGGCGCGCGCCGCCCTGGCCGGACGCTGGCACGGGCGGGGGAACCCCGGGTGAACTCCCGGGCAGCGGCAGGCGAAGAGGAGCTAGCCGCCGTGCCCGGCGGGGGTGATGAAGCCCTGCTCGATCAGGGTGCGGATCTGAGCCGGCGTGCGGTCGCGCAGCAACACCTGCTCCTCGCCGACCAGTTGCGCGATGGCGTCCAGGATGCGTCCGGCACTCAGCGACCCGTCGCACACGCCCGCGAACCCGGCGCCGATCGTGTCCACCTTCGTCGCCCGGCGCATGCCGCGCCCCTGGCGGAGCACGACGTGCTCGGGGTCCTCGGCCCCCGGCAGCCCGACCTGCTCCTGCACGACCTCGCCGGCGAGCGTGAACGAGGCTTCCAGGAGCGCGGCGTCGTCGTGCGTGCGGAGCCAGTCGACCCGCTCGAAGTGCGCCCGGACCGTCTCGCCGAGCGGCTGCTCGACCGGGTGCGGCCACTCCTCCACGACGATCGAGGGCTCCGCGGCGGCGCTCTTGCGGAGCGTGATCCACCCGAAGCCGACAGCGGTCACCCGGCGCGCCTCGAACTCGTCGAGCCACGCGTCGTACCGGGCCGCGTACTGCGCCGGGTCGGTGCGGTGGTCACCGGCGTCGCGCAGCCACAGCTCGGCGTACTGCGTGATGTCCTGCACCTCGCGCTGCACGATCCAGGCGTCGCAGCCACGCGGCACCCACGAGCGCAGCCGCTCGGTCCACTCCTCGCCCTCCACGTGCTGCCAGTTGGCGAGGAACTGGGCGTATCCCCCCTCGTTCAGATGCTCCCCCGCTCCCTGCACGAGCGAGCGGCACAGATCGTCCCCGCCCATCCCGCCGTCGCGGTAGGTCAGCCGCGCGCCGGGCGAGATGACGAACGGCGGGTTCGACACGATCAGGTCGTACGTGGCCTCGCCCACCGGCTCGTACAGGGAGCCCTCGCACAGGTCGGCGGCGGGCACACCGGACAGCGCGAGGGTGAGCGCGGTGATGTGCAGGGCACGGGGGTTGAGGTCGGTCGCCGTGACGCGGGTGGCGTGCCGCGCGGCGTGCAGGGCCTGGATGCCGGAGCCGGTGCCGAGGTCCAGCGCCGAGGCGACGGGGGTGCGCACGGTGATGCCGGCGAGCGTCGTGGAGGCGCCGCCGACGCCGAGCACGACGCCCTGCGCGTGGCTGCCGATGCCACCGGCGCCGCCGACCGCGCAGCCGAGGTCGGAGACGATGAACCAGTCCTCGCCGTCCGGTCCGCCGTAGGGGCGTACGTCGACGGCCGCGGCCACCTCGTCGCCTCCGGTCTCCCGCAGCCAGCCGTCCTCCAGGCAGGCGGCGAGGGGCAGCACCGCGGTGGCGTGCTCGCGCGGCACGGGCTGTTGCAGCAGGAAGAGCCGGACGAGTGTTTCCAGGGGCGTGTCGCCCCGGGTGGCGCGCAGGGCGGGCACGGTCTCGCTGCGGGCGAGCGCGGCGTAGGCGGGCGCCCCGAGCAGGTCGAGCAGCCCGTCGGCGGTGAACTCGGCTTCGAGGAGGGCGTCGCGCAGGGCGCGGGCGGTGTCCGGACGGTCGGCGGCGGGCAGCGGGGCGGCAACGGGTGAACTCACACCGCCCATTGTGACCCGGCCCGCGCCGTCCCGGAGGTGCGCCCCGCGTCGCTGGGAGCGCCACCCGGCACCTCGGGCGTCCCGGGCCGCGTTTCCCTGCCGCGTTCCCGGCGGGCCGGCGCGAAGCGACCCCGGACAGCCGGAACCCCCGGGCACGGCGCACGGCGGCACCGCCCCCGGGGGCACGTGACAGCAGGGGCCGGGCTACGAGGCCGACGGCGTGGCGGACGCCCTCTTGCAGCTCTCCTGCTTGGCCATCGCCTTGCCGACGTCGCCCTCTTCCAGGTTCTTCAGGGCGTCGCTGCCGCTCTGGCTCAGCTTGTCCAGCTCGCCCGCGATGCTCTTGAGGCCCTCGGCGAACTTCGCCTGGTCGCCGGTGTCCAGCTTGTCGACCTGCTTGCGCAGGTCGGCGTAGGACGTCGAGATCTTGTCCAGTTCCTTGACGGCGTCCTGCTGCTTCTTCTCGCCGCCGTCGACGTTCGGGGCGCCCGCCTTGTCGACGGCGTCCCCGATCGCCTTGTAGGCGTCGGACATGTCCTGGAACGCCTTCGAGTCCGTCTTCTTGACGTCGGCCGGCGCGCTGTTGTCCGACGTCTCCTTCTGGATCGCGGCGTTGGCCGACTCGATCTTCTTCGCCTGCGGCTGGACCTTGTCGCAGACCTGCTTGGCCCAGGAGTCGAGCTTGTCGTTGCCGTCGTCGCCGCAGCCCGACAAGGCCATTACCAGTACCGCACCGCCGGACAGTGCGGCAGCAAGCTTCTTGTTCACCGGATCGGTCCCTTCCATGGCTCTCGGCCCCGGAACTTACACGCCGGGCACACGACCATCGCACGTCAGCCATCCCATACGACCGCTTTGTTCACCTTTAGCAGCCATTTGCACCAAGGGAGAGAAGGCTCACGGAAGAGAGGCCCGCCGGCGCGGGAGACGGAACGAAGACGCAGGTGGCGCGGGGTGCGGACACGGCAGCGGGCAGACAGCGCGTCAGGAGCCGCTGTCCGCCCGCCTGTTGGGACCGCCTGTTGAGACGCCGGTTCGCCGTGGGCGTACGCCGCTACGTACGGGAGGGTGCCACCGCCGGGTCGGCCGGCTTCGGCACCCGCCCGGCGCCCGGGCCGCTGTCGCCGTCGTCGTCGCTGACCGCGATCCCACGCCGTTTGGAGACGTAGACGGCGCCGATGATGACGGCGAGCGAGATGACGGCGACCACGACCCGTACGGGCACGCTCGCGTCGTCCCCGTAGCTGAACTTGACCACCGCGGGCGCGATGAGCAGCGCGACCAGGTTCATCACCTTCAGCAGCGGGTTGATGGCGGGTCCCGCGGTGTCCTTGAAGGGGTCCCCGACCGTGTCGCCGATCACGGTCGCCGCATGGGCCTCACTGCCCTTGCCGCCGTGGTGGCCGTCCTCGACGAGTTTCTTCGCGTTGTCCCAGGCGCCGCCGGAGTTGGCGAGGAAGACCGCCATCAGCGTCCCCGTGCCGATGGCGCCGGCGAGGTAGGCGCCGAGCGCGCCGACGCCGAGCGTGAAACCGACCGCGATGGGCGCCATGACGGCGAGCAGCCCGGGCGTGGCGAGTTCCCGCAGCGCGTCCTTGGTGCAGATGTCGACGACGCGCCCGTACTCCGGTTCTTCCGTGTAGTCCATGATCCCGGGGTGCTCGCGGAACTGCCGGCGCACCTCGTAGACGACCGCCCCCGCCGACCGGGACACGGCGTTGATGGCGAGCCCGGAGAAGAGGAAGACGACCGCGGCGCCGCCGATGAGCCCCACCAGGTTGTTGGGCTGGGAGATGTCCATCACGAGGTTCATCGGCCCGCCGTCGCCGACCTTCTCCCCCACGTCATGGGCGGCGGTGAGGATCGCGTCCCGGTACGAGCCGAACAGCGCCGCCGCCGCGAGGACGGCCGTGGCGATGGCGATGCCCTTGGTGATGGCCTTGGTGGTGTTGCCGACGGCGTCCAGGTCGGTGAGGACCTGCGCGCCCGAGCCCTGGACGTCGCCGGACATCTCGGCGATGCCCTGCGCGTTGTCGGAGACCGGGCCGAAGGTGTCCATCGCGACGATGACGCCGACGGTGGTGAGCAGTCCGGTGCCCGCCAGCGCCACCGCGAAGAGCGCGAGCATGATCGAGGTGCCGCCGAGCAGGAACGCCCCGTAGACGCCGAGCCCGATCAGCACGGCCGTGTAGACCGCCGATTCGAGGCCGAGGGAGATGCCCGCGAGCACGACGGTCGCCGGTCCGGTCAGCGACGTCTTGCCGATGTCCCTGACCGGGCGCCGGGTCGTCTCGGTGAAGTACCCGGTGAGCTGCTGGATCAGCGCGGCGAGCACGATGCCGATCGCGACCGCGATGACGGCGAGGACGCGCGGGTCGCCGCCCTTGGCGCGGATCGCCGCGTCGGTGACCCCGTCCAGGTCGGCGTAGCTGCCGGGGAGGTAGACGAAGACCGCCGCCGCCACGAGGACGAGCGAGATCACCGCCGAGATGAAGAACCCGCGGTTGATGGCGCTCATCCCGCTGCGGTCGGCCCGGCGCGGCGCGACGGCGAAGATGCCGATCATCGCCGTGACGACCCCGATGGCGGGGACGATCAGCGGGAAGGCGAGACCGGCGTCGCCGAACGCCGCCTTGCCGAGGATCAGCGCGGCCACCAGTGTGACGGCGTAGGACTCGAAGAGGTCGGCGGCCATGCCGGCGCAGTCCCCGACGTTGTCGCCCACGTTGTCGGCGATCGTCGCGGCGTTGCGCGGGTCGTCCTCCGGGATGCCCTGCTCGACCTTGCCGACCAGGTCGGCCCCGACGTCGGCCGCCTTGGTGAAGATGCCGCCGCCGACCCTCATGAACATCGCGATCAGCGCGGCGCCGAGCCCGAATCCTTCGAGCACCTTGGGCGCGTCGGCCGCGTAGACGAGCACGACACACGAGGCGCCGAGCAGTCCGAGCCCCACCGTGAACATGCCGACGACGCCGCCCGTACGGAAAGCGATCTTCATGGCTTTGTGCGAGACGGCGGTGAGATCCTTTTCCGGCTCGCCTTCCGTGGGGGTCGCTTCCCGGGCCGCGGCGGCGACGCGCACATTGCTGCGCACCGCGAGCCACATTCCGATATAGCCGGTGACCGCCGAGAAGAGGGCGCCGATCAAGAAGAAGATCGACCGCCCCGCGCGCTGATTCCAGTCGTCCGCCGGAAGCAGCATGAGCAGGAAGAACACCACGACGGCGAAAATGCCGAGGGTGCGCAGCTGCCGGTCCAGATAGGCTTTCGCGCCTTCCTGGACCGCGGCCGCGATCTTCTTCATGGAATCCGTTCCCTCGCCGGCCGCGAGCACCTGGCGCACCAGGACTGCGGCGACGGCGAGCGCCGCGAGCGCGACGACGGCGATGATGATCACGATCAGACGGTTGCCGTCCGTCAGGACTGCGGCTGCGAAGGTAGAAGGCTCCGCCATTCGTCCTCCTTGACGCTTGGGCTGAGCTCAAGATGTGGACGGATTGTAGGGAGCGGAACCTGATCAAAACAGTGCGCGGGCAAACGTTGATGTTCTTCTTCTTGCTACCCGACAAATGATCGCCGGACACCAAAGGGGCCGGTCCGGAGGACAAATGGATAACACCCTCAGGGCATTAACGGAGATCACCGATCAAGAAATGCGGAGGCGTTCACGCAGGTCGAGACAGGTGCACACGAAATACGTCCCACAAACCCCGGGGAACGCAGAAGAGGCCCGGTTCACCACGTGGGCGAACGGGACCTCGTCGAAAAAAACGGCTCGGAAAGGTCGGAAGGCCGCAGCGGGCGGGGCGCGGTCAGCGCGGCCGCGAACTGGGCCGGCCGCGGTCCGCCAGTCGCGCCCGGGAGCTACGGCAGCGGTGGCTGCGGCAGCGTCAACGGCGCGGTCGGCCATGTCATCCGAAGGAGACCTCCGGACTCGTCCGCGGTGACCTCGACATCGTCGACGAGGCCGCTGATGACGGCGAGACCCATCTCGTCCTCGCCCTCCGCCTCCAGCTCCTCGGCGCCATGGGCACCGGGTGCGCCGGGATCGGCCACCGTACGGGGAGCCTCGTCACCGACCTCGATGGAGAACTGCTTCTCCTCCTCGATCAACGCCACCCGCACCGGCGCCTGGATGGAGCTGCTCTGGTGCAGCCCGACCGCGCGCGTGCACGCCTCACCGACGGCCAGCCTGACCTCGTCGAGGACCGCCTCGTCCACCCCGGCCCGGCGCGCCACGGCGGCCGCCACGAGCCGAGCGGTCCTGACGTGCTCGGGCAGAGGGCTGAAGCGGAGTTCGACGGTGGCCATGCATCCCCCTCGGTCGTACGGGCGTGCTTTCGGGGACCGGGCCGGCCAGGCCCGATCCCCGCCATCAAGCTGATCCACCGGACCGGCCTGACCGACTGACGAGTCAGTCGGTCGCCGCCACGGCTTCCTCGACCGAGGTGTGAATGGGGAACACCTTGGTCAGGCCCGTGATCCTGAAGATCTTGAGAATGCGCTCCTGGTTGCAGACCAGGCGCAGCGAGCCCTCATGGGCCCGCACCCGCTTCAGGCCGCCGACCAGCACGCCGAGCCCGGTGGAGTCGAGGAAATCCACGCCCTCCATGTCGACGACAAGGTGGAAACTGCCGTCGTTCACCAGCTCGACCAGCTGCTCGCGCAGCTTGGGCGCGGTATATACATCGATTTCGCCACCGACCTCGACGACCGTACGATCGCCGACGGTACGGGTCGACAGGGACAGGTCCACGGATCCTCCAGCACCTTGCTATCGAGCGGTCGCCCCTCGGGGATACCTCGGCTTGATCCCCCGGGACGGTTCGCCAGCCGCGATGGCATTCAATCACTTACCGGCAGGCGTGCACGACGCCTTGGAGGCATTGTCCGTCACGCCGGTGACACACTCGGTGCCGATGGCCAAGAAACACCGACCCGACCGACCCCTGTCGTCCGCTGCCTCCCGCCCCTCTCCGGGGGCGGTTCTGGAGCGGCTCGCCTCGGGTCCGGACAGGGCTGCGCGCATCACTCATACGGAGCACTTGCCCCCTCGACCGGGTCGTCATGCAGTCTGGCCGGACCGGATCCGTCCCGAGGTCATCGCGGCCGTGCGGGCGGCCGGGATCGACGACCCCTGGGCCCACCAGGCCCGCGCGGCGGAGCACGCCCTGGACGGCGAGTCGGTGATCGTCGCCACCGGCACCGCCTCCGGCAAGTCCCTCGCCTATCTGGTCCCGGTCCTGTCGCGGCTGCTCGACGGGGCCGAGGCACCGAACGGGCGCGGCGCGACCGCTCTGTACCTCTCCCCGACGAAAGCGCTCGCCGCGGACCAGTGCCGATCGGTGAAGGAACTTTCACAACCGCTCGGCACGGCGATCCGTCCCGCGGTCTACGACGGCGACACCCCCTTCGAGGAACGCGAGTGGGTACGCCAGTACGCCAACTACGTCCTCACCAACCCCGACATGCTCCACCGCGGGATACTGCCCTCGCACCCGCGCTGGTCCTCCTTCCTGAAAGCCCTCAAGTACGTCGTCGTCGACGAGTGCCACACCTACCGCGGCGTCTTCGGCTCCCACGTCGCCCAGGTGCTGCGACGCCTGCGCCGCCTGTGTGCCCGCTACGGCTCCTCCCCGGTCTTCCTGCTCGCCTCGGCCACGGCGGCCGATCCCGCGGTCTCAGCGGGCCGTCTGACGGGCCTGCCGGTCGTCGAGGTCGCCGACGACGCCTCCCCCCGCGGCGACCTCGTCTTCGCCCTGTGGGAGCCGCCCCTCACCGAGATACGGGGCGAGAAGGGCGCGCCCGTGCGGCGCACCGCCACCGCCGAGACCGCGGACCTGCTCACCGACCTGACCGTGCAGGGCGTCCGCTCGGTCGCCTTCGTCCGCTCCCGCCGCGGCGCGGAGCTGATCTCGGTCATCGCCCAGGAACGCCTGGCCGAGATCGACCGCTCGCTCGTCCGCCGCGTCGCCGCCTACCGGGGCGGCTACCTCGCGGAGGAACGCCGCGCCCTCGAAGCCGCCCTCCACTCCGGCGAGCTCCTGGGCCTCGCCGCCACCACCGCCCTCGAACTCGGCATCGACGTCTCCGGCCTCGACGCCGTCGTCATCGCCGGCTACCCGGGCACCCGCGCCTCCCTGTGGCAGCAGGCGGGCCGGGCCGGACGGTCGGGGCAGGGCGCCCTCGCCGTCCTCGTGGCCCGCGACGACCCGCTGGACACCTACCTGGTCCACCACCCAGAGGCCCTCTTCGACCAGCCGGTCGAGTCGACGGTCCTGGACCCGGACAACCCGTACGTCCTCGCCCCGCACCTGTGCGCGGCCGCGGCGGAGCTTCCGCTCACGGAGGCGGACCTTGCCCTGTTCGGCCCGACGACGACAGAGCTCCTCCCCCAGCTCGAAGCGGCGAAGCTGCTGCGCCGCCGGGTGAAGTCCTGGCACTGGACGCGCCGCGAGTCCGCCGCCGACCTGGCCGACATCCGCGGCGAGGGCGGCAACCCCGTCCAGATCGTCGAAGCCGCCACGGGTCGCCTCCTCGGCACGGTCGACGCCGGCTCCGCACACACCACCGTCCACGACGGCGCGGTCCATCTCCACCAGGGCCGCACGTACGTGGTGAAGCACCTCGACCTCGACGACGACGTCGCCCTCGTCGAACCCGGCAACCCCACCTACTCGACCACCGCCCGCGACACCACGGCCATCTCCATCCTGGAGACGGACGTCGAAGTCCCCTGGGGCGAGGGCCGGTTGTGCTACGGCTCGGTCGAGGTCACCAACCAGGTCGTCGGCTATCTCCGCCGCCGTCTCATCACCGGCGAGGTCCTCGGCGAGACCAAGCTCGACCTCCCTCCCCGTACGCTGCGCACCCGCGCCGTGTGGTGGACGGTCACCGAGGACCAGCTCGACGCGGCCCGCATCAACCCCGAGATCCTCGGCGGCGCCCTGCACGCCGCCGAACACGCCTCCATCGGCATGCTCCCCCTCTTCGCCACGTGTGACCGCTGGGACATCGGCGGCGTCTCCGTCCCCCTCCACCCGGACACGCTGTTGCCCACGGTTTTCGTCTACGACGGCCACCCCGGCGGGGCGGGCTTCGCCGAACGCGCCTTCCACACCGCCGAGGAGTGGCTCACCGCCACCCGCGCGGCCATCGCCTCCTGCGAGTGCGAGGCCGGCTGCCCCTCCTGCATCCAGTCCCCCAAGTGCGGCAACGGCAACGATCCCCTCCACAAACGGGGGGCGGTCCGCCTGCTCACGACGCTGCTTGCGGGGGCGCGGGGTGGGGGGAGTGCGGGTGCGCCGGGTGGGGCTGGGGTGGGTGCGGGGTGAGTGCGGGGGCTGGGTTGAGCCTGGCGGGGCTGAGCTGACCGGGCCTAGGTAGGAGTGGGTTCGACCCGCTCGACGGGTTGGAGCGGCTGCGCCGAGCGGAGCCCGGCGGGGCTGGGCTGACCGGGCCGAGGTAGGAGTGCGTTCGACCCGCCCGACGGGCTGGAGCGGCTGCGCCCAGCGGAGCCCGGCAGGTCTGGAGCGGATGCCCCTAGTGAACCGAGCCTCGCTCGGTTCCGCCGGCCCCGCCGGCCCCGCCCGGGCTCTGACCTGCGCGGCGAACGGCGCTGTTCCGGCCGCCGCCGTCACGTCCGAGACCTCCTCGTACACCGAACAACGGACGATCCTCGCCCCTTGTGCCCGCGCCACCCGCCCGGCCAGGGCACACGCGTCATCGCGGCCCTCCATCCAGTGATCGGCCGCCGCGAGCGCCGCCAGATCGGCCGCGCCGCCCGCCCGGTGCCGTGCCTCCACCGCCCGGCCCATCGCCAACACGCCTCCGAAGAGCGCCCCGATGGCGGCCAGTGCCATGGCGACCCACACGGTCGCGGACCCGCGATCCGACCCCACCCGGCCGGACCACCACCCCTGGAGCCTTTCCCGCAAGCCCCTCCATTCGCCCCTCCACACGCCTTCCCGCACGCGCCTCCCCCTGACCCACCAAGCGCCTCCTCGCACCTGCTTCCACCCGCCCCTGCCAGCCCCTTCCCGCACGGATCTCCTCCCGCCCCGCCAGGCGCCTCCCCGCACATCAACACCCCGCGCATCACCACCCGCACCCCGCGGCAGCGGCACAGCTTCGCTCACGTCTCCCTCACCGTGTCCTCCGCCACCGCCACGGCCTGCGCGCTCAGTTCGACGGCGAGGGGGCCCGGGCCGGCCGCTCGGGCCCGCACTGTCACCCGGACCAGGTCGCCCTCCCGGCTCACCTCGACCCGCGCCCCGCGCGGGGCGGCCTGGCGCGCAGCGTCGACGGCGGGGCCGCGTGCCTCCTGCCGGGCCACCGCCCTGGCCCCGGTCCGCGCCGCGTCCACGCACCGGATCTGCGCCGACGCCGCGAGGAGCGCCCAGAGCAGGCCCATCGTGAACGCCACCAGCACCGGCAGCACCACAGCAGCCTCGGCCGTCACCATGCCCCGGTCCCGCCGCCATCCGCGCACCGCCTCAGAACGATCCATGGAGCGCCTTCGCCACCAGGGACTGCAGCGCCGACTGCACGCCACCGCTCGTCATCACCTGGTACAGCAACCCGGCGAAACCCACCGCCGCGATCAGCCCGACGGCGTACTCGGCGCTGACCATGCCCGCATCCCGGCGCACCGACCGCACCGCCCGCACCCAGCGCAGCACCCGGTTCCACCACCGCCCGCGCGCCCGTACTCCGCGGCCGCCACGCGTTCCCCGTGTTTCCTGTGTCTCTGCCCTCATGACCTCAACCCCTCTTCTCATCAACGTCGTTCCCCCCTCACCCACGGAGGCGGCCCGGGTACGGGCTCCTCGCGGGCGTCCCCTCAGCGGCCGCCCAGCACCCCGTCCGCAAGGCCGATCACCACCGGCACCACCCCGATCACGAGAAATGCGGGCAGGAAACAGAGCCCCACCGGCGCGGTGATGATCACCGCGGCCCGGCGCGCGACCGCCGTCGCCCGCCGCCCCCGCTCGGCTCTGCACTCCGCGGCGAACTGCGCCACGGGTGCCGCCGCCGGGGCCCCGGACTCGCCGGCCCGTTCCAGCAGCCGGACCAGTGCCACGGCCCGGGGTATCGCTCTCAACTCCCTCCAAGCGACCCCTGGTTCGCCACCGAGCCGAACCTGCGCGGCGCCCCGCTCCATCGCCCGGCCGACCGGTCCTCCGACGGACTCCCCGACCACCCGCGCGGCCACCACCGGTTCGGCACCCGCCGCGATACACGCCGCCAACAGATCGGCCACGAGCGGGAGTTGTCGCTCGGCCTCGGCCCGCTCTCCTGCGTCCGGCACCGACGACGCCCCCACCCCCGCGGTCCGCCGCCCCTCCCGCTCACCCCACCATTTCCAGACGAACGCGCCTGCGATCACCCCGGTCACCAGGCCCGCCGGACCACCCACGAGCACATAACCCGCGCTCATCGCCCCGGCCGCCGGAGCCCATCGCCGAAACACGCCCGGCACTCCCCGCGACCGTCGCTCCGGCCGTGCTTCCGCTGCCGCCAGTACGATCCGCACGCGTCGCAGGGCCGCTCGTTCCCGCCGCCGCGCCGCGACCTCCTCCACCAGCAACGCCACCAGTACGGCAACGCACAGCACTACCCCCAGCCTGTGGAAAACCTCCATCACCTCTCCCTCCCTCGCTCCGAAGCGCCCTGTTCACGAGGCGCTCGGACATCACGCCGGTCACCACTGCGGACATCACGAACCCCGCCCGCACCCCTCCGCCCCCCGCACGATCCGCACGGCCCACCACAACCCCGCCGCCTCCAACGCCCCGCCCACCACCAGGCACCCCACCCCGGCTCCGGTGTGCAGCAACACCCGCAGCGGCTGCGCCCCCATGGCCGAGCCGAGCAACAGCCCCAGTGCCGGCAACCCCGCGAGCATCACCGCGGTCGACCAGGGACCGGCCAACTGCGCTTGCAGGTCGGCCCGCTGGTCCCGCTCCGCCCGCAGTGCTCCCGCCAGGCGATCGAGCCCGGCCGCCAGCCCGGCACCCCGGTCCACGGCCACCCGCCAGCACGCCGCGAGCCCATGCAGCCCCTCCGCTCCCGGCCGGCGCGCCGCCTCCCGCAGAGCACCGGCCACGTCGCCACCGAACCGCGCCGCGGCCACCACCCCCGCACCTCTCGCCCCGGGAAGCGCGTCCGACTCCCGGGCCGCGACAGCGAGCGCCTCTCCCGGCTGGCGGCCGGCCCGCACCTCGCCCGCCATGAGCCCGCACATCCGGATCACCGCGTCCCCGTGCCGCTCCCGCTCCCGGCGCGCCTCCCGGGCCCGCCGCGCCCGCGCCGCCCCGGGAACCGCGCCCAACCCGAGCAGAAGCGGCAACGGCGACGCCCCGGCCACCCCGATCACCGCCCCGGCGACCGCACACCCCCATTCCGGCCGCGCCCGGCCCCACCCCCACCACCGCTCGACCGCGCCCCGCCATCCCGGCACCGCCGCAGCGCCGAGCCCGCCGCCCATCACCACCCGGGCCCGCCGCACCTCAGCCTCCCGACGCGCGGCGGCCCACACCACCGCCACCACGCCCACCACGCCCAGCAGCGCCCCCGTCACCACTCCGCTCCTCACAGCGTCCGCACCCCCAACAGCCCCGCGAGCCGCGGCCACCCGTCCCCCGGTACGAACCCACGCTCGCCCCACTCCAACGCCGACACCGTCCGCACCCACCCCGCCGCGTCCCGCTCCAGCACATGGACCTGCGCGACCCGACGGCGCCCGCCCCGGTCCCGTACGAGATGGAGCACCACCGACACCGCGGCGGCCAACTGGCTGTGCAGCGCGGCCCGGTCGAGTCCGGCCGCCGTCCCCAGGGCCTCCAGGCGCACGGGAACATCGCCCGCCGCGTTGGCGTGGACCGTCCCGCTGCCTCCTTCGTGCCCGGTGTTCAGCGCGGCGAGCAGCGAGACCACCTCGGCGCCGCGCACCTCACCGACGACCAGCCGGTCGGGCCGCATCCGGAGGGCCTGCCGCACCAGGTCCGCGAGGTCGACCGCGCCGGCCCCCTCCTGGTTGGCCGGCCGCGCCTCCAACCGCACCACGTGGGGATGGTCGGGCCGCAACTCGGCGGAGTCCTCGGCCAGTACGATCCGCTCCTGCGGCCCGGCCAGACCCAGCAGCGCGCTCAGCAGCGTCGTCTTGCCGCTGCCCGTACCGCCGCTGATGAGATAAGACAGCCGCGCGTCGAGCAGCGCTCGCAGCACGCGGTCGCCGCCCGGTGGCACCGTGCCCGCCGCCACCAGTTCCTCCAGCGTGAAGGCGCGGGGCCGCACGACGCGCAGCGACAGGCAGGTGCAGCCGACCGCGATCGGCGGCAGCACCGCGTGCAGCCGCGTCCCGTCGGGCAGTCTCGCGTCCACCCAGGGCCGGGCATCGTCGAGGCGCCGCCCCACCACCGCCGCGAGGCGTTGCGCCAACCTCCTTACGGCGGCGGCACTTTCGAAGGAGACCGTGGTCGGTTCCAGGCCGCCACCCCGGTCCACCCACACCCGGTCCGGCGCCGACACCAGGACGTCCGTCACCGACGCGTCCGCGAGCAACGGCTCCAACGGCCCCGCACCCACCAGCTCGGAGCGCAGCTGCCCCGCCGCCCCCAACACCTCGGCGTCACCGAGGATCCGCCCCTGCGCCCGCAACGCCTCGGCCACGCGGGCCGGCGTCGCCTCCGCCCCGTTCTCCGCGAGCCACTGGCGCACGCCGTCCAGCATCCGCGCCCCCACCACCGCACTCATCCGCACTCCCCCGCATCCCTCGCCCACCACACCGACACCGACACCACAGCCACCACCGCCACCGCCACCACCGCCACAACTCCCGTCACTGCCAGCAGCACCGCCGCCGGAAGCTTCCGACTCACCCCGCTCACCCGAGCCATCGCCCAACCAGCTCCTCCACCCGCACCAGCACCACCGGCACAACTCCCGCCGCCACCACGGACACCACTCCCACCACCACCGGAACCATCCGCCTCACCCCACTCACACCACTCGCCCCCCTCACTGCACTCGCCCTGCTCACGCCACCCGCCCCACTCACTGCACCCGCCCTGCTCACCCCACCCGCCCCACTCACCCAACCCCGCTCATCACGCCCCACCCCCCTCCTCCACCCCCACCGGCATCCGCTCCCAGAACGCCGTGCAGAACCGCCCCAACGGCCCACCCGCCCCGAGCCCAGCCCCCGCACCGACCCCCGCGCAAGGCCCCGCCCCCGAACCCGTCCCGAGCCACCCCCGTCCCGGCCCCGCCGGCACCCGCCCGTCCACCGGGACCTCACCCGCGAGCGGCAGCCCCAGCAGCCGTGCCACCTCATCCCCGTCGAGCGTCCCGGCTCCGGACGCGGGTGCCGTGAGCACGCGCAGGTCCCGCAGCACCATCCCGACCGCGCCGGCCACCCGCCGGGCCGCCGCGACGGCTCGCAGCTCGGGTGGCACCACGAGCAGCCCGAGGTCGAGCTGGGCCAGCACCTCCACCGCCGCGGCGTCGACCCGGCGTGGCAGGTCCACCACGACGACCCCACCCCGGCGGCGGCCGGCCGCGAGCACCGCTCGTACCGCTTCGGGCGGCACCGGGGCCGACTCCCCGCGGTCCCAGCTCAGCAGCCGCAGATCGTGCAGCCGGGGCAGCGACTCCTCCAGCGCGGTACTGCCGACACGCCCCCGCGACTGAGCAAACGCGGGCCAGCGCAGGCCCTCCACCGCCTCGCCGCCGAGCAGTACGTCGAGCCCGCCGCCGAGCGGATCGGCGTCCACCAGGAGCGTGCGGTGGCCGGCGCGCGCGGCGGCCACCGCCAGCGCGCAGGCCAGCGTCGAGGCCCCCGCCCCGCCCCGGCCGCCGATCAGCCCGACGGTCAGCGCGGGGCGTCCCGCGCCCTCGGCGACATCGGCGATCCGGTCCATCAGCCACTGCTCGCCGTCGGGCAGCATCAGCACATGGTCGGCGCCGATCCCGACGGCGCGCTCCCACACCCCGGAGTCGTCCTGATCCCGCCCGACCAGGACGACGCCACGCCGCCGGGGCGCTCCGCGCAGCCGTACCGCCGCGTCGTCCCCGACCAGCACCAACGGCGCCGACTCCCAGCCGCCTCTGCCCCCGGGCGCCCCGTGCCCGACCTCCGGCCGTACGCCCGCCGCGGCGCACAGCCGCAGGAGGTCGTCAAGCAGCTCCACGTCCTCCGTCACGATCAGCGGCGCACGGCGCGCTCGCCACGCCTCGCCCGTCATGGCCTCCACCACGATCCGTCCCCCTTCTCGGCGCGCGCACCTGCACGCCCTCCGCACGCGTCCACACCGTCCGCACGCCTGTCGCGCACATCCGCATGCGTCCGCCCGCACCACCCGCCCGCACCCGCGGGCGATCCGACTGCCGCGAGGCCCGGCGCCCGGGCGCCGAATACCGGCCGTCCCGGCAGGGCCCGGCCATAACGAACCGGCCATGAACACCGGTCCGAACTTCGCGTGCGGAAACACCGTGCAGCGATCCCGGAAATCGTGGGGATCTTGGTCAATAACTGTGGACGTGAGAAGACTTGTGAATATCCCCATCACCCATACCGGTGACAAGCTGGATCCCGCGCAAAACTTTCACAGAGCAGCCCAACGGTCACGTAGAGTGACGACACGGGCCAAGGGCCGGATCCGGGCACTACACGAGGCGCGCACCGGCTCGAGGGCCGGGCGGACATGAAAAAAGGACCCGAAAACGGGTCCGGACATGCGACGACCCCCGCCGGGGGGGAGAGCGGGGGTCGTCCCCACGATCTGACTCGGGGGGGGAGGAGCCAGATCGGGGTAAACACGGTCGCGAACGATCCGTGACTTCCATGGTGTACCCGAGAGCCTTCTCAAGCAAACCCACACGCCACAGCTTACGCCGAATGGTGGGCGCCTATGCTCGAACTCGTGGAAATCCAGTCCTTGAGCCACTCCATGCCGCGCACAGCCGCCTTCTTTGACCTGGACAAGACGGTCATCGCTAAGTCGAGCACGCTCACCTTCAGCAAGTCGTTCTACCAAGGCGGGCTGATCAACCGCAGGGCCGTGCTGCGCACCGCGTACGCGCAGTTCGTCTTCCTGGCCGGCGGCGCCGACCACGACCAGATGGAGCGGATGCGCGCGTACCTGTCGGCCCTGTGCCGCGGCTGGAACGTGGAGCAGGTGAAGGAGATCGTCGCCGAGACGCTGCACGACCTGATCGACCCGATCATCTACGACGAGGCGGCGTCGCTCATCGAGGAGCACCACGGCGCCGGACGGGACGTCGTCATCGTCTCCACGTCGGGCGCCGAGGTGGTCGAGCCGATCGGCGGCCTGCTCGGCGCGGACCGGGTGGTGGCCACACGCATGGTCGTCGGCGAGGACGGCTGCTTCACCGGTGAGGTGGAGTACTACGCCTACGGGCCGACCAAGGCGGACGCCGTCAAGGAGCTGGCCGCGTCCGAGGGGTACGACCTCGCACGCTGCTACGCCTACAGCGACTCGGCGACCGACCTGCCGATGCTGAGCGCCGTGGGGCACCCGCACGCGGTCAATCCCGACCGGGCGCTGCGTCGCGAGGCGCTCGCGCGCGCATGGCCGATCCTGGATTTCCATCGGCCGGTCAGGCTCAAGCAGCGGCTGCCGAACCTCTCCGCCCCCTCCCGCCCGGCCCTTGTCGCGGCCGCGGCGGTGAGCGCCGCGGCCGTCACCGCGGGCCTGGTCTGGTACGCCAGCCGCCGCGGGACGGCAGCAGGCTCCCAGTAGGGCGCGCAGCCTCCCGGTAGGGCGGCACGCGGTGCGCCCGATTCGCCCCTAGTTGACCGTAAAAGTAAAGAAGTGGATCCAGGGCTTTCTCTTCCCCGAGGGGAGGAGTACAAAGGAATCAACGGCCCGCGAGACCAGGGACATCCGAGAGGATCACCTTCAACCGCAGTAAGGCCCCACGGACCGAAGCATGAACGCCGGGCACCCACGCGACGTCGACCCGTCGATTACGGGCCAGCCGCACCAGGCCACGGGCAACGTCCCGACCTGATGGGCAACTTTCGAGGACGCTTGGTAACCCGACGCTTCATGCATGGCGGCGGTACGAGTGCTCGTACCGCCGCACCCCTTTTCTTTGGCCCTACTACGGGCTCACACCGGCGGGCGTCCTATGCGGCGCCGCGTTGCAGCGCCTCGCACACCGCGGTGGACTCCCGGACACCGAGTTCCACGGCCTTGCCGCAGTGCGCGATCCACGCGGCCATCCCCTCCGGCGTACCGGACACATAGCCTTCGAGCGCCGCCGCGTACGCGGCCCGCCCCAGCTCCGCGTGGCCGACCTCGGCCGGGCAGATCGACTTCGGGTCGAGGCCGCTGCCCACCAGGACGACGCGCTCGGCGGCCCGGGCGACCAGGCCGTTGTGCGAGCCGAACGGGCGCAGGGCCAGCAGTTCGCCATGGACGACCGCGGCGCTCACCAGGGCGGGCGCCGAGGTGCCGCCGATGACCAGCTGCGAGAGCCCCTCCAGCCGGCCCGCCACCTCGGCGGCGTCCGGCAGCGGGAGTTCGATCAGCGGCTCGTCGACCGGTTCGCCCGCGGTGCGCGGACGCCCCACCGCCTCCGCCCGGTCGGCGGCGGCCACCAGGTGCAGCCGCGCGAGCACCCGCAGGGGCGACTGCCGCCAGATGGACAGGAGCTGGCCCGCCTCGGCGGTCAGCCGCAGGGCCGCGCCGACCGCGGGGGCCTGGTCGTCGCCGTCCGCGCCGCTGAAGTCGGTGCGCCGGCGCACCTCTTCCAGCGCCCAGTCGGCGCCGGACAGCGCCGCACTGCCGCGCGCGCCGCGCAGTGCCGCCTCCGAGGTGACCTCGTTGCTGCGGCGCCGCATGACCCGGTGTCCGTAGACCCGGTCCACGGCCTTGCGCACGGAGTCCACGGAGTCGCTCACGCCAGGGAGCGTGCCGAGCGTGGCAAGGGGATCGGCTGTCGTACTCATGAGTACGACCCTACGGGCCGCGGGACCGCGCCCCACGAAGGAGTGGTCTTCTTCACGCCCTTTCGCCACCACCCGCAGTCATACCACTACGCTACGTGAACATGAAGATCGCTTTCGTGGGGAAGGGCGGCAGCGGCAAGACCACGCTGTCCTCGCTCTTCATCCGTCACCTCGCCACCACCGGGTCCCCGGTCGTCGCCGTGGACGCCGACATCAACCAGCACCTCGGAGCCGCGCTCGGGCTCGACGAGGAGGTCTCCGCCGAGCTGCCCGCCATGGGCGCGCGGCTGCCGCTCATCAAGGAGTACCTGCGCGGCTCGAACCCGCGGATCGCCTCGGTCGACACGATGATCAAGACGACGCCGCCCGGGGAGGGCTCCCGGCTGCTGCGCGTCGGTGAGAACAACCCGGTCTACGACGCCTGCGCGCGGCCGGTGGAACTCGACGGCGCCACCGTGCGTTTGATGGTCACCGGACCCTTCACCGAGGCCGACCTCGGTGTCGCCTGCTACCACTCCAAGACCGGAGCGGTGGAGCTCTGCCTGAACCACCTCGTCGACGGCAGAGGGGAGTACGTGGTGGTCGACATGACCGCGGGCTCCGACTCCTTCGCCTCGGGCATGTTCACCCGCTTCGACATGACCTTCCTCGTGGTCGAGCCGACGCGCAAGGGCGTCTCCGTCTACCGCCAGTACAAGGAGTACGCGCAGGACTTCGGCGTCGCGCTGCGGGTGGCGGGGAACAAGGTGCGGGACGACAGCGACCTCGACTTCCTGCGCTCCGAGATCGGGGACGACCTGCTCGTCACCGTCGGCCATTCGGACTGGGTGCGCGCCATGGAGAAGGGGCGTCCGCCGCGCTTCGACCTCCTGGAGGAGCACAACAAGGCGGCCCTGCTGGCGCTTCAGGACGCCGTCGACGCGACGTACGAGGCGCGGGACTGGGAGCGGTACACGCGGCAGATGGTGCACTTCCACCGCAAGAACGCGCAGAGCTGGGGCAACGAGAGGACCGGAGCCGATCTCGTGGCGCAGATCGACCCCGGCTTCGTCCTTCAGGAGAGCGTCAGCGCGCCTGTCTGACCGGGCTCACGACCTGGTGGCCGGTGTCCCCGAGGCCGCTGGGGACGCCGGAGCGGCAGCGGCCGGCTTGTCCGTGAGGAGGGCGTCCCAGCCGTGCTCGGGCGCCTTCCCCACTTCGAGGCCGGCGAGCTTGTCCAGGGTCTTCGGGTCCTGGGCGTCGAGCCAGTCGGCGAGCTGCCGGAAGGAGACGCAGCGGACCTCGGGCTTGTTGCAGACCGTCTCGACGGTCTGTTCGACGGCCCGCATGTAGACGCCGCCGTTCCAGGACTCGAAGTGGTTGCCGATGAGCAGCGGGGCGCGGTTGCCGTTGTAGGCGCGCTCGAAGCCCGCCAGGAGGCTGTCGCGCATCTGGTCACCCCAGTAGGCGCGACGGGAGGGGTCGCCCTTCGTCGTGCCCGACTGGTTGACCATGAAGTTGTAGTCCATGGTGAGCTGCTCGTAGGAGTGCCCGCGGAAGGGGACGAGCTGCATGGACAGGTCCCACAGGCCTTCCTTCTTCTTGGGCCACAGCTGGTTGTTGACGCCGCTGGTGTCGTAGCGGAAGCCGAGGTCGTGGCCGGCGCGCATGAAGTTCTTCTGGCCTTCGAGGCAGGGGGTGCGGGCGCCGACGAGTTCCTTGTCGTAGTCGAAGGGCAGCGGCGCCGCCTTGTGGGTGCCCGTGTTGGTCTTCCACGTCTTGACGAAGGACTTGGCCTGCTCGATCTCGCTCTTCCACTCGTCCACCGACCACTCGCCGACGCCGCCGCCGCCGCAGAAGTGGCCGTTGAAGTGGGTGCCGATCTCGTTGCCCTCGAGCCAGGCGCCGCGCAGTTGCTCGACGGTGTCCTTGATTCCCCTGGCGTCGTTGAAGCCGATGTCCGAGCGGCCGGGCGAGTGCTGCGGCGGGTGGTAGAGGTCCTTCTTGGCCCCGGGCAGCATGTACACGCCGCTGAGGAAGTACGTCATGGTCGCGTGGTTCTTCTTGGCGACCTCGCGGAAGTGCGAGAAGAGGTGCTGGCTGTCCTCCCCGGCGCCGTCCCAGGAGAAGACCACGAACTGCGGGGGCTTCTGTCCGGGTCTGAGCCGCTTGGCCGTGGGCAGGTGCGGCTGCCGGCCGGTGTACGCGGTCGAGCCGTCGCCGATCAGCTGGACGGCGGTGCCGGGTGCGGCGGGAGCGGCTTTCTTGGGACCCCCCGCGCCCGGGTCGGGCGCCGCGGGGGTGGCGCGGTGCGCGCAGCCGGCGAGGGCCGCGGCACACGCCGCGGCGGCGGCGACGGCCGCGGTGATCCTCAGGGTGTCGATCCTCTGGGTGGCGGCCATCGGTGGCCCACCTGCTCTCTGGAGTCGGCCCGCAAGACGGGTGGCGTGGGCCGCCCGCGCACGTGCGGGCGGCCCCGTCAACGTCGCACGAAGATCGCGCCGTATTAATACGACAAGCCGACTTAAATGACGAATAACTCCATAGAGTTGATTTCTAGCCCATTTGCACCATTTATCCGACCCCAAGCTTTACTCTGCATTACGATCCATTTACCGAGTGTTGCATTCCTCCCGCCGCTGCACGCCGTGAACCACGGCCGCGAACCGACCCCGCCCACCGTTCGGGGTCCCCCCTTTCCGCGACCGCGCTGCACCCCTCAGGAGACGGGATCCATGACAGCCTGCGTACCCACCCGCCCCAGTGACCCCGACCGGACGGACGAGCCCACCGCCACCGCCCGCACGGCGCACAGCCCCCCACCGGCGCCCCGCCGCTTCCGGATCGCGGGAGCCGACCTGTCGGCCTCCATCGCGGTCTTCCTCATCGCCCTGCCCCTGTCCCTCGGCATCGCCCTGGCCACCGGCGCCCCCCTCGAAGCGGGGCTCGTCGCCGCCGCCGTCGGCGGACTGCTCGCCGGGCTGCTGGGCGGCGCCGCACTCCAGGTCAGCGGCCCCGCGGCCGGACTGACCGTGGTCACCGCCGAGCTCATCCAGCGGTACGGCTGGCGGACCACCTGCGCCATCACCGTCCTCGCCGGCGTGGCCCAACTCGGCCTCGGCTGCCTGCGGGTGGCCCGCACGGCGCTCGCCGTCAGCCCCGCCGTCGTCCACGGCATGCTCGCCGGCATCGGCGTCACCATCGCCGTCGCCCAGCTGCACATCGTCCTCGGCGGCACCCCCGAGAGCGCGGTGCTCGCCAATGTGGCGGCGCTGCCCGCCCAGTTGCTCCACGCCCAGCCGGCCGCGTACGGCGTCGGCCTCCTCACCCTCGCCGTCCTCTTCTCCTGGCCGCGCCTGCCGGGCCGGGCCGGACGCCTGCTGCGCAAGGTGCCCGCGGCGCTCGTCGCGGTGACCTCCGCGACCGTGGTGACCGCGCTGTTCGGCCTCACCCTGCCCAAGGTCGACCTGCCCTCATGGAGCAGCCATGCGCTGGCCGGGCTGCCCGACGGGCCCGTCCTCGGGATCGCCGCCGCCGTCCTGACCACCACCCTGGTCTGCAGCGTGCAGTCGCTGCTCGGCGCCGTCGCCGTCGACAAGCTGGCCGCCTCCCGCTCCGACCTGCCGCCCACGGCGCGCCGCTCGAACCTGAACAGGGAGCTGCTGGGCCAGGGCGCCGCGAACATCGTCTCCGGATCGCTCGGCGGCCTGCCCGTCGCCGGGGTCGCGGTCCGCTCGACGGCGAATGTGAACGCGGGCGCGGTCAGCCGGAACTCCACGATGCTGCACGGCGTTTGGGTAGTAGCGGCCACCCTGCTCCTGGTTCCCGTCCTGGAGCTGATCCCGCTCGCCTCGCTCGCCGCCCTGGTGATGGCCGTCGGCATCCAGATGGTCTCCCTCCACCACATCCGCACGGTCACCCGCCACCGTGAGGTCCTGGTCTACGTCGTGACCACCCTCGGCGTCGTCGTCCTCGGCGTCCTCGCAGGCGTGGGGCTCGGGGTCGCGGTGGCCGTCGCCGTCGCGCTCCACCGCCTCGCCCGCACCCGTATCACGCACGAGGAGGACGCGCGGGGCGCCCACCACGTGCGCGTGCGCGGGCAGTTGACGTTCCTCGCGGTGCCGCGGCTCAGCCGGGTGCTGCACCACGTACCGCACGGCGCGCAATGCGTCGTGGAGCTGGACGGATCATTCATGGACCATGCCGCGTACGAGGCGTTGCAGGACTGGGAGAAGACGCACACCGCGCAGGGCGGCCAGGTGGAGCTGGCCGGGCGCGGGGGGCGGCGGATCGCCGAGCCCGCGCGCGCGAGCCACTCCTGCTGCCGGCCCTGGACGCCGTGGCGCAACCACCACTGCGACCGGCCCACCGCCGCGGCGCCCGAGACCGCCCCGCCGCGCGGCGCGTACCAGCTGGCCAGCGGGATCAGCGCGTTCCAGCGCACCACGGCACCGCTGGTCCGTGGTGAGCTGGCCCGGCTGGCCGCGGAGGGGCAGCAGCCCACCCAGCTCTTCCTCACCTGCGCCGACTCACGGCTCGTCACGTCGATGATCACGTCGAGCGGACCGGGCGACCTCTTCGTCGTGCGGAACGTGGGGAATCTGGTCCCGCTGCCCGGCGCCGAGAGCGGCGACGACTCGGTGGCGGCCGCCATCGAGTACGCCGTGGACGTGCTGAAGGTGCAGTCGATCACCGTCTGCGGGCACTCCGGATGCGGGGCCATGCAGGCGCTGCTGAGCACTCCGCCGGCCGGGGCGGGGGCGCTCACCCCGCTCAAGCGGTGGCTGCGGCACGGCGCGCCGAGCCTGGCGCGGCTGGCCGACGAGGGGCTGCCAGGGGCGCGGCTCGCCGGGCGGGCGCCCGCCGACGAGGTCGAGCGGCTCGGTCTCACCAACGTCGTCCAGCAGTTGGAGCACCTGCGGGCGCACGGGTCGGTGGCCGCGGCCCTGGCGCAGGGCACGTTGGAGTTGCACGGCATGTACTTCCACGTGGGCGAGGCGCAGGCGTATCTGCTGGAGGAGTCCGATCTCGTCTTCGGACAGGTCGCCGCGGCCCCCTTCGACGAGAGCGAGGTGGGCGGCGAGGTCACCGGCGGCGCGCGGAGCTGAACCCTTCCTGTCCCTCTCCCGTGCCCTGGGTGAGCACGTACGGCTCCCGGCTCTCACGGCCGGGGGCCGTCTACAGGTCTAAACCAATTCGCCGACCCCCCTTGTCACCAGGGGCCGGCGTCTGATGAGCTGTGGTTTGGGACACAACGGTCGCCCGGCGAAGCACCGTAAGGGAGATGTCGTGAGCAACGAAAGCCTGGCCAACCTCTTGAAGGAGGAGCGTCGCTTTGCGCCGCCCGCCGACCTGGCGGCGCACGCCAACGTCACGGCGGAGGCGTATGAGCGGGCCAAGGCTGACCGGCTCGGTTTCTGGGCCGAGCAGGCCCGCCGCCTGAGCTGGGAGACCGAGCCGACCGAGACGCTGGACTGGTCGAACCCGCCGTTCGCGAAGTGGTTCGCCGACGGGAAGCTGAACGTCGCCTACAACTGCGTCGACCGGCACGTCGAGGCGGGGAACGGTGAGCGGGTCGCGATCCACTTCGAGGGCGAGCCGGGCGACAGCCGGGCGATCACCTACGCGGAGCTGAAGGACGAGGTCAGCCGGGCGGCGAACGCGCTGACCGAGCTGGGCGTCCAGCAGGGCGACCGGGTCGCGGTCTACCTGCCGATGATCCCCGAGGCGGTCATCGCGATGCTGGCCTGCGCCCGGATCGGCGCCGCGCACTCGGTGGTCTTCGGCGGGTTCTCCGCCGACGCGATCGCCAAGCGGATCGAGGACGCGGACGCCAAGGTCGTCATCACCTCCGACGGCGGTTACCGCCGCGGCAAGCCCTCCGCGCTCAAGCCCGCCGTCGACGAGGCCGTCGGCCGGGTCGCCGGTGTCGAGAGCGTGCTCGTCGTGCGCCGCACCGGGCAGGACGTGGCCTGGACCGAGGGCCGTGACGTGTGGTGGCACGACGTCGTCGGACGTCAGTCGGCCGAGCACACGCCGCAGGCGTTCGACGCCGAGCAGCCGCTGTTCATCCTCTACACCTCCGGCACGACGGGGAAGCCGAAGGGCATCCTGCACACGTCCGGCGGCTACCTCACCCAGGCCAGCTACACGCACCACGCGGTCTTCGACCTCAAGCCGGAGAGCGACGTGTACTGGTGCACGGCCGACATCGGCTGGGTCACCGGGCACTCCTACATCACCTACGGGCCGCTCTCGAACGGTGCGACGCAGGTCATCTACGAGGGCACCCCGGACACCCCGCACCAGGGCCGGTTCTGGGAGATCGTGCAGAAGTACGGCGTCACGATTCTCTACACGGCCCCCACGGCCATCCGTACGTTCATGAAGTGGGGCGACGACATCCCCGCCAAGTTCGACCTGTCCACCCTGCGCGTGCTGGGCTCGGTGGGCGAGCCGATCAACCCCGAGGCGTGGGTCTGGTACCGCAAGAACATCGGCGGCGACCGGTGTCCGATCGTCGACACCTGGTGGCAGACCGAGACCGGCGCCATCATGATCTCGCCGCTGCCCGGTGTCACCGAGACCAAGCCCGGCTCCGCCCAGCGCGCCCTGCCCGGCATCGCGGCGACCGTCGTCGACGACGAGGCCCGCGAGGTACCCGACGGCGGTGGAGGCTACCTGGTCCTCACCGAGCCGTGGCCCTCCATGCTGCGCACCATCTGGGGCGACGACCAGCGGTTCATCGACACGTACTGGTCGCGTTTCGAGGGCCGCTACTTCGCCGGCGACGGCGCCAAGAAGGACGACGACGGCGACCTCTGGCTGCTCGGCCGCGTGGACGACGTGATGCTCGTCTCCGGCCACAACATCTCGACCACCGAGGTCGAATCGGCGCTCGTCTCCCACCCGGCCGTCGCCGAGGCCGCCGTGGTCGGCGCCGCCGACGCCACGACCGGCCAGGCCATCGTCGCCTTCGTCATCCTGCGCTCCACCGCCGACGCCGAGGACGAGGGCCTCGTGGCCGAGTTGCGCAACCACGTCGGCACGGTCCTCGGCCCGATCGCCAAGCCCAAGCGGGTCCTGCCCGTCGCCGAGCTGCCCAAGACCCGCTCCGGCAAGATCATGCGCCGCCTCCTGCGCGACGTCGCGGAGAACCGCGCGGTCGGCGACGTCACCACCCTCGCCGACTCCTCCGTGATGGACCTCATCCAGACCAAGCTGCCCGCGGCCCCCAGCGAGGACTGACCGGCCGGCCCGCCAAAAGCGGCGGCAGACGTGACGGGCACCCGGCGAGCGCGCCGGGTGCCCGTCTCGTGCGTATCGTGATGATCACCAGGCACGCCTGGTGCACCCGGTAGGGTGAAGACGCGTCACGAACGCGAGAGCAGTCCACAGGGTGTGCCGGGAAGTCTGGTCGGCGATGTCGTCAGCCGTACCCGACCGGAGGTCCCCCGCCCGTGAGCACCCCCCAGAAGAGCGGCCGCACCGTGTTCGGCCGGCTCTCCCTGTCCGAGCGGACCTTCGTGGCCGACGCCCTGCGGACCGAGACGGTCGGCGGGATGCTGCTGCTCGTCGCCGCCGTCGCGGCGGTCGTCTGGGCGAACGTACCGGCGCTGCACCACGGCTACGAGACCTTCCGCGACGTCCATCTCGGGCCCGGCGTGCTCGGCCTTAACCTCTCGCTCGAACACTGGGCCGCCGACGGCCTGCTGGCCGTCTTCTTCTTCGTCGCCGGTATCGAACTCAAACGCGAACTCGTCGCGGGTGACCTGCGCGACCCACGCGCCGCCGCGCTCCCGGTCGCCGCCGCGGTCTGCGGCATGGCCGCGCCCGCGCTCGTCTACACGGTGGTGAACGTCGTCGGAGGCGGGTCGCTGGGCGGCTGGGCCGTGCCGACCGCGACCGACATCGCGTTCGCGCTGGCCGTCCTCGCCGTCCTCGGTACCTCGCTGCCGAACGCCCTGCGCGCCTTCCTGCTCACCCTCGCGGTCGTCGACGACCTGCTCGCCATCCTGATCATCGCGGTCTTCTTCACCGACCAGCTGAACTTCGCCGCCCTCGGCGGCGCCTTCGCCGGCCTCGTCCTCTTCTGGCTGCTGCTGCGCAAGAACGTCCGCGGCTGGTACGTCTACGTGCCGCTCGCCCTCGTCATCTGGGGGCTGATGTACAACAGCGGCGTCCACGCCACCATCGCCGGTGTCGCCATGGGGCTGATGCTGCGCTGCACCCGCCGCGACGGCGAGGAGCACTCCCCCGGCGAGCACATCGAGCATCTGGTGCGCCCGCTCTCGGCCGGTCTCGCGGTGCCGCTGTTCGCCCTGTTCAGCGCGGGTGTGCTGGTGTCGGGCAAGGCGCTCGGGGACGTGTTCACCGCGCCCGAGACGCTCGGGGTCGTCCTCGGCCTCGTCGTCGGCAAGGCGCTCGGCATCTTCGGCGGTACGTGGCTGACGGCCCGGTTCACCAGCGCCTCGCTCTCCTCCGAGCTGGCCTGGCCGGACGTCTTCGCGGTGGCCTCGCTCGCGGGGATCGGCTTCACCGTCTCGCTCCTGATCGGCGAACTCGCCTTCGCCGACGACGCCCTGCTGACCGACGAGGTCAAGGCGGCCGTGCTCATCGGCTCGGTGATCGCGGCCCTGTTCAGCGCCGTACTGCTGAAGATCCGCAACGCCAAGTACCGCGCCCTGTGGGAGGCGGAGGAGCGCGACGAGGACCAGGACGGCGTGCCCGACATCTACCAGGAGGGCCGTCCGGAGTACCACCTGCGGATGGCCGCGCTCTACGAGGAGAAGGCCGCGGAGCACCGAAGGCTTGCCGAAGTGGCGGCCGGGGAAGGCGCCGGAGGCGAGCGTCCGGCATGATCTGACATCAAGTCCGCACATCCGGAGCATCCACCGGCTTCTATCAGGAAACAGGGAGTACGCGATGAGCGCACCCGACGGCAGCACGGTCAGCACAGTCGGCGCCGAACGCAGCATCGGCCAGCTGTTCGCCTCGGCGACGACCGAGATGTCCGCACTGGTGCACGACGAGATCGCCCTCGCCAAGGCGCAGCTCAAGCAGGACGTGAAGAAGGGCGCGGTCAGCGGCGGCGCCTTCTCCGCGGCGCTGACGGTGCTGATCTTCTCGCTGCCGATGCTGAGCTTCGCGCTGGCGTACGGCATCAACGCCTGGACGGGCGGGCACAACGGCAACGGCGGCTGGAACCTCGCCTGGTGCTTCCTGCTCTCGTTCGCCGCGAGCCTGCTCCTCGCCGGGCTGCTCGCGCTGATCGGCTCGTCCTTCGCGAAGAAGGCCAAGAAGGGCAAGGGCCCGCAGAAGGTCGCCGCCTCGGTCAAGGAGACGGCGGGCGTACTGGGGAACGCCAAGCCGCACCCCCGTCAGGTGACGCCCGGCGACCATGTCCCCGAGGCCATCGAGGCTGTGGCACGCTCGTCTTCATGACGGACCCCGCCACTCCTTCGGCCCAACCGCCTTCCTCGGTCGTACGGCTCGACGTCCCGGGCGCGCCCGGCGTGATCCACCGGGACGTCGCGGCGAACGGCGCGCGCTTTCACATCGCGGAGCTGGGTGACGGGCCGCTCGTGCTGCTGCTGCACGGTTTCCCGCAGTTCTGGTGGACGTGGCGCCACCAGCTCGGCGCGCTCGCCGACGCCGGGTTCCGGGCCGTCGCCATGGACCTGCGGGGCGTGGGCGGCAGCGACCGCACGCCACGCGGGTACGACCCGGCCAACCTCGCGCTCGACATCACCGGGGTGGTGCGCTCGCTCGGCGAGCCGGACGCGGCGCTGGTCGGGCACGACCTCGGCGGCTACCTCGCGTGGACGGCGGCGGTGATGCGGCCCAAGCTGGTGCGCCGGCTCGCGGTCTCCTCGATGCCGCACCCGCGCCGCTGGCGCTCGGCCATGGTGTCGGACCTCAAGCAGACCGCCGCCGGGTCGTACATCTGGGGGTTCCAGCGGCCGTGGCTGCCCGAGCGGCAACTGGCGGCGGACGACGCGGCCTTGGTGGGCCGGCTGGTCCGCGACTGGTCGGGGCCGCGCCAGCCCGACGACGAGAGCGTCGAGGCGTACCGGCGGGCGATGTCCATCCCCTCGACGCCGCACTGCTCGATCGAGCCGTACCGGTGGATGGTGCGGTCGCTGGCCCGGCCCGACGGCATCCAGTTCAACCGGCGCATGAAGCGGCCGGTGCGGGTGCCGACGCTGCATCTGCACGGCTCGCTCGACCCGGTGATGCGCACACGCAGCGCCGCGGGGTCCGGCGAGTACGTCGAAGCGCCCTACCGCTGGCGGCTCTTCGACGGTCTGGGCCACTTCCCGCACGAGGAAGATCCGGCCGCGTTCTCCAAGGAACTGGTGAGCTGGCTCCAGGACCCCGAGCCCGACCGGTGAGCGGGCCGGGTGCGGGTGGGAACGCCTGTCCTACGAACAGCCAAATGCCTGCCGCATAGGCCAATTTGGGGGGCGTGGGCGAGATTACCGACCATGGGGCCCGGGCAGACGTCGGTGTATGGGCTGGACGCACGACTTCAGTGACGCAGCACGCAATCGCCGCCCAGCGATGACGCTGGGCTCTCCCCAGAGGGGCGCGCCGCAGAGCCATGTGGCGCACGATCCCCGGCTGGGAATTCCGCGCATCCTGCGGCGCCGGGCCCGGTGGGTGTCGGCCCGGCTGCGCCACAGCGGGCGCGGCTGACATGACGCCCGGCACCTGAGCGCGCGCCGGGCTACAGCGCGCAGGCGTCCGTGCCGACCTGCTGGACCGCCGTGCGGCCGCGGGTGATGTCGGTGTCGATCTCGTCCCTGGTGAGCGCGTAGCCCGTCTCCGTGCTGTCCAGGGACTTGGCGAAGACCACGCCGTAGACCCGGCCGTCCGGGGTCAGCAGTGGGCCGCCGGAGTTGCCCTGACGGACCGTCGCGTACAGCGAGTACACGTCGCGCCGGATCGTGCCCCGGTGGTAGATGTCCGGGCCGTCCGCGGTGATGCGGCCGCGCAGCCGCGCGGGGCGCACGTCGTACGCGCCGTTCTCCGGGAAGCCCGCGACGATCGCACCGCCGCCGCGCCGCGCGTCCGTCGCCGTGAACCGCAGCGGGGGCGCCGTCAGCTCCGGCACGTCCAGGACGGCGATGTCGCGCTTCCAGTCGTAGAGCACGACCTTGGCGTCGTACTTGATGCCCTCGCCGCCGATCTGCACGGTGGGCGCCTCGACCCCGCCGACCACGTGCGCGTTGGTCATCACCCGGCGGTCGGAGAAGACGAAGCCGGTGCCTTCGAGGACCTTGCCGCAACTGGGGGCCTGGCCCACGACCTTGACGATCGAGCGCCGCGCGGTCCGTGCGGCCGCGCTGTGCGCGAGCGCCGGGTCGGGCGGCTGAACCTCGGTGATCGGCTCGTCGGCGAACGGGCTGAAGACCTGGGGGAAACCGTTCTGCGCGAGCGTGGAGGAGAAGTCGGCGAACCAGGTGTCGGCCTGGGTGGGCAGCACCCGCGCCACCCCGAGCAGCACCTTCGAGCCGCGCACCTCGGTGCCGAGCGTGGGCAGCGCCGTGCCGGCGAGGGCGGAACCTATCAGCCAGGCGACCAGGAGCATCGCCCCCACGTTGACCAGGGCGCCGCCCGTCGCGTCGACCGCGCGCGCCGGGGACCAGGTGATGTACCGCCGCAGCTTGTTGCCCAGATGCGTGGTGAAGGCCTGGCCCACCGAGGCGCAGACGATCACGACGACCACCGCGACGACCGCGGCGGTCGTGGTCACCTCGGCGTCACTGGTGGCGGCGCCCCAGACGGCGGGCAGCGCGTAGACGGCGACGAGACCTCCGCCCAGGAAACCGGTCACCGACAGGACACCGACCACGAAGCCCTGGCGGTACCCCACGATCGCGAACCAGACGGCGGCCGCCAGCAGCAGAATGTCCAGCACGTTCACCGAATTCCGGCCTCGCCTCGCATCGCACGTGTCCACTTCCGCGCCGGAGCGCCGGGGGAGGTCCCCGGGACGGCACGGCACGGGGGCCACCCTGTCATGCGCGCCAGTCGAGTGGGACCGTCTTGGCCCGGTCCCAGGGGCGCTCCCACCCCGCGTGGTGCAGGATCCGGTCGATCACGCCGGCCGTGAAACCCCAGACCAGAGCCGATTCCACCAGGAACGCGGGGCCGCGGTGGCCGCTGGGGTGGACCGTCGTCGCGCGGTTCGCCGGGTCCGTGAGATCCGCCACCGGGACCGTGAAGACGCGCGCCGTCTCCGCCGGATCGACCGCCGCGACCGGGGTCGGCACCCGCCACCAGCCGAGCACGGGCGTCACCACGAACCGGCTCACCGGGATGTACAGCGGCGGCAGCACGCCGAAGAGCTGGACGCCGCGCGGGTCGAGCCCCGTCTCCTCCCACGCCTCGCGCAGCGCGGCCCGCAACGGGCCCTCGCTGCGCGGGTCGCCGTCCTCGGGGTCGAGGGCGCCGCCGGGGAAGGACGGCTGGCCCGCATGCGATCTGAGCGAGCCCGCCCGCTCCATCAGGAGCAGCTCGGGGCCGCGCTCGCCCTCGCCGAACAGGATGAGGACCGCGGACTGCCGGCCGCCGCCGTCCTCGGGCGGCAGGAAGCGGCTCAGCTGGTCGCCGGTGAGGGTGCGGGCCGCGTCCGCGACGGGGGTCAGCCAGGCGGGCAGGCCGGCCGTGCGCACCCCGACGTCCGGGACGGGCGGCAGTCCCCCTGCGGGGCCGGCCCCACCGCCCCCGGGTGCCGTCGCACCGGGCACGTCCCCGGCGACGCCGAGGTCAGCGGCCCCGGCGTGCTCTCCGGTGGCGTCGCCGGACGCGGGGGCGCCGCCGCTCGGCGCCCCGCTCCCGCTCACCCGCTTCATCTCACTCACGTGCTTCATCTCGCCGCCCCCGTACCCGTCGTGACTCGCCCAACGCCTGGCCGTCCCCGTTTCGTTCCGCGCTCACGGGATGTCACCCCGTCGTGTCACCGGCCGTGTCACCCGCCGGGCCGCCGGGGGTGCCGCCCAGCGGCGGGGCCGGGATGCCGCCCGCGTCCAGGTACGACTGCGGGGGCTTGAGCCGCTGGCCGGGGAAGCCGCCCTTCTCGTACTTGAGCAGCTTCTTCGCCTTCTCCGGGTCCGTCTCGCCCTCGCCGTACGCCGGGCAGAGCGGGGCGATGGGGCAGACGCCGCAGGCCGGCTTGCGGGCGTGGCACATGCGGCGGCCGTGGAAGATGACGTGGTGGCTCAGCATCGTCCAGTCACTCTTCGGGAACAGCTCGCCGACGGCCTTCTCGACCTTGTCGGGGTCGGTCTCCTCGGTCCACTTCCAGCGGCGGACGAGCCGCCCGAAGTGGGTGTCCACGGTGATCCCCGGCCGTCCGAACGCGTTGCCCAACACCACGAACGCGGTCTTGCGGCCCACCCCGGGCAGCTTCACGAGGTCCTCGACCCGGCCGGGCACCTCGCCCCCGAAGTCCTCGGTCAGCGCCTTGGCCAGACCCATGATCGACTTCGTCTTGGCCCGGAAGAAGCCGGTGGGCCGGATCAGCTCCTCGACCTTCTCCGGGTCGGCGGCGGCGAGATCCTCCGGTGTCGGGTACGCGGCGAACAGCGCCGGCGTCGTCTGATTGACCCTCAGGTCCGTCGTCTGCGCGGAGAGCACCGTGGCGACGACGAGCTGGTACGGGTTCTCGAAGTCCAGCTCCGGGTGGGCGTACGGATACGTCTCCGCCAGTTCCCGGTCGATCTTCCTGGCCCGCCGGACCAGGGCGGTGCGCGACTCGGTCCCGGCCGGGCGGGCCGCCTTGGCGGCGGGGGCCGGCTGCGCGGCCCCGGTCGGGGTCTTCTTCGTGGCGGCTCGCTTCTTCGCGGGCATGTGCTGGGCGGCCTTTCCCTGTTCGGACGGGGTGCGGGGTGGGGTCGCGCCGGTGGAGCGAGTCTCGCCCCGCTCCTGTTCGCCCACAGCGGAATCGTGCTCCTCCGCCACCGTTCCAGCCCCCTCTGCCTGCGTGGTCACCGGCTTTTTGGACACCCGTCCAGCCTAGAGCCCGCCACCGACATCCGCCCCGGAGCCTGGGGATCGGCCCCCGATTGGCCCCCTCCCCGTCGGGTTGTGACGCAGGTGCGGCAGACTTGTGTCTGAGTGACTGATCACACTGTTTGGACCGTCCGGCAAAATGGGTGGCGGGAAACATCCGTACCCCACAGTGCAGGCGACATAGGAGAGAAACTCGTGGACGACGTTCTGCGGCGCGCCCCGCTCTTCGCGGCGCTCGATGACGAGCAGGCCGCGGAGCTCCGCGCCTCCATGAGTGAGGTGACCCTCGCGCGCGGCGATGCCCTGTTTCACGAGGGCGACCCCGGAGACCGCCTCTACGTGGTCACCGAGGGCAAGGTGAAGCTCCACCGCACCTCCCCCGACGGCCGCGAGAACATGCTGGCCGTGCTCGGCCCCGGCGAGCTGATCGGAGAGCTGTCGCTCTTTGACCCCGGCCCGCGGACCGCGACCGCCAGCGCGCTGACCGAGGTCAAGCTGCTCGGCCTCGGCCACGGCGACCTCCAGCCCTGGCTGAACGCACGGCCCGAGGTGGCCGCCGCGCTGCTGCGCGCCGTCGCCCGGCGGCTGCGCAAGACCAACGACCAGATGTCCGACCTGGTCTTCTCCGACGTGCCGGGCCGAGTGGCCCGCGCGCTGCTCGACCTGTCGCGCCGGTTCGGCGTGCAGTCCGAGGAGGGCATCCACGTCGTGCACGACCTGACGCAGGAAGAGCTGGCCCAGCTGGTCGGCGCCTCCCGCGAGACCGTGAACAAGGCGCTGGCCGACTTCGCGGGCCGCGGCTGGCTGCGGCTGGAGGCCCGCGCCGTGATCCTGCTCGACGTGGAGCGCCTCGCCAAGCGTTCGCGCTGAGTTCACACGCCTCGTACGCAGCCGGGTCCCGCCACACCACGTGGCGGGACCCGGCTTCGTAGCGGCACGCGCCCGGGCTTCGTAGGAGCACGGCACCTTGATCCGGAAGGACGTCCGGCATGACGCAGGATCAGTCCGGGGGCCGGTCCCCGGCGCCGTCGCGGTCGGTGGCCGGCCTGGCCGCCCGGTTCGAGGCGGAGCGCGGGCGGCTGCGGTCCGTGGCGTACCGCATGCTCGGTTCGTTCAGCGAGGCCGAGGACGCGGTCCAGGAGAGCTGGCTGCGGCTCCAGCGCTCCGCCGACGGCGGCGACGCCGTGGAGAACCTGGGCGGCTGGCTCACCACCGTCGTCGGGCGGATCTGCCTGGACATGCTGCGCGCCCGCGCCTCCCGCCGGGAGGACCCCTTCGAGGCGGGCGCCGCCGAGACCCGCGTCCCCGACGTGGTGGTGCGGCCCGCCGACCCGGGCCAGGAGGCCGAACTCGCGGACTCGGTCGGGCTCGCGCTGCTCGTCGTGCTCGACACGCTCGCGCCGGCCGAGCGGCTCGCGTTCGTGCTGCACGACATGTTCGCCGTGCCGTTCGAGGAGCTGGCGCCGGTCGTCGCGCGGACCCCGGCCGCCACCCGGCAGCTGGCCAGCCGGGCCCGGCGCCGGGTGCGGGGCGCCACCGCCCCGGCCACGACCGACCTGGCCCGCCGGCGGGAGGTCGCCGAGGCCTGGCTCGCCGCGACCCGCGCCGGGGACTTCGAGGCGCTGCTCGCGCTCCTCGACCCGGACGTGCTGCTGAGGGTCGACGCGGGCCCGGGGACGGCCTCCAAGCTGGTGCGGGGCGCACGGGAGGTGGCTGGGCAGGCGACGTACTTCGGGCAGCTGGTGGACACGGCGTGCGTGGCGTACGCGGGCGACGGCGTGGGCATCGTGCAGGCGCCCCGGGGCCAGGTCGTCTCGGTGCTCGTCCTCACGTTCCGGGACGGCCGGGTCAGCGGCGTCGACATCATCGCGGACCCGCCGCGGCTCGCCGCGATGGGCGTCACCTGGCCGCTGGAGCCCCGGCAGGAGCGCCTCTGACCTGTTACGCGCTCGGGATCAGGCCGTGCTCCCGCAGATACTCCAGCTGGGCCAGGACGGACAGCTCCGCGGCCGGCCACAGGGAGCGGTCCACGTCGGCGTAGACGTGGGCCACGACGTCGGACGCGGACGCGTGCCCGTTCTCGACGGCGGTCTCCACCTGGGCGAGGCGGTGGGCGCGGTGCGCGAGATAGAACTCGACCGCCCCCTGCGCGTCCTCCAGGACGGGGCCGTGGCCCGGGAGCACCGTGTGCACCCCGTCGTCGACGGTCAGGGACCGCAGCCGGCGCAGGGAGTCGAGGTAGTCGCCGAGGCGGCCGTCCGGGTGGGCGACGACCGTGGTGCCGCGGCCGAGGATCGTGTCGCCGGTCAGCACGGCCTGATCGGCCGGGAGATGGAAGCAGAGCGAGTCCGCGGTGTGGCCGGGGGTCGGCACGACGCGCAGCTCCAGGCCGCCCGTCCTGACCACGTCCCCGGCGGCGAGCCCCTCGTCGCCCAGGCGCAGCGCGGGGTCGAGGGCGCGCACCTTCGTGCCGGTCAGCTCGGCGAAGCGGCCCGCGCCTTCGGCGTGGTCGGGGTGGCCGTGAGTGAGCAGGGTGAGGGCGACGCGGCGGCCGGCCCGTTCGGCGGTGGCGATCACGTGCGCGAGGTGGGTCTCGTCCAGCGGGCCCGGGTCGATGACGACGGCGAGGTCGCTGCCGGGCTCGGCGACGATCCAGGTGTTGGTGCCGTCGAGGGTCATCGCGGACGCGTTCGGCGCCAGGACGTTGACGGCGCGGGCGGTGGCGGGGCCGGAGAGCACCCCGCCGCGTGGCTGCCCGGGCAGGGCGGCGGCCTCGGTCATCGGCGGGTCCCCCCGGTCTGCGGGTCCGGAACGGTCGGGATGTGCTTGGTGAACTCGTCGTGCCCCGGCCAGGACAGCACCAGTTCGCCGCCCGCGAGGTGTGCCTGTGCCAGGACGGGCGTCAGGTCGCGCTCGGCCGCGCCGGCCAGGGCGCCGGCCACCGAGTCGTACGCGGTCAGCGCGCGCAGCGTGGCGACGGTCGGCGGCATCATCGACAGCTCGCCCCGGTCGTACGCGGCCGCGGCCCGGTGCGGGCGGATCCACACCGTGCGGTCGGCCTCCGAGGAGTCGTCGCTGGTGCGCTGGCCCGCGGGGAGCGCGGCCACGAAGAACCAGGTGTCGTAGCGGCGCGGCTCGAACTCCGGGGTGATCCAGCGCGCCCAGGCGCCCAGCAGGTCGGAGCGGAGCACGAGGCCGCGGCGGTCCAGGAACGCGGCGAAGGACAGCTCCCGCGCGATCAGCGCCTGCCGGTCGGCAACCCAGTCCTCGCCCGTCGTGTCGTCGACGACGGTGTCCGGGGTGGGCCCGGCGAGCAGCACGCCCGCCTCCTCGAAGGTCTCGCGCACCGCGGCGCAGACGATCGCCTGCGCGGCCCGCCCGTCCGCCACGTCCAGGCGTGCGGCCCACTCCTCGCGGGTGGGCCCGGCCCAGCGAACCTGCCGGTCGTCGTCCCGCGGGTCGACGCCGCCGCCGGGGTAGGCGTACGCACCGGCGGCGAACGCCATGGACGTGCGGCGCCGCAGCATGTGCACCTCGACGCCGCCGGCGTCCCTGAGGAGCATCACGGTCGCGGCGCGCCGGGGCGCCGCCGGCACCAGCGTGCCGGCGGCCAGGGCGCGGATGCGCTCCGGCCACTCGGGGGGATACCACTGCCCGTCTGCCATGGCCGGAGGCTATCCGGTGACGGGCTGATGTTCGAGAGCCGGCTTCGTCCCCAGGGCGCTCCGCGCGGGTGAGCCCCCCTGGAGACCTGCGGGACAGACCCCGCCCACCGGGCGCGGCGCCCCTACCGGTGAGGTCCACCGGGGCACGGCGCCCCTACCGGTGACGCTCACCGGGGCACGGCGCCCACATCGGTGAAGCCCACCGGGGCACAGCACCCCCACCCGTGAAACCCACCAGGCGCGGCGCCCCTACCGGTGAGACCCACCGGGGCACGGCACCCCTACCGGTGAGACCCACCGGGGCACGGCACCCGTACCGATGAAGCCCACCGGGGCAAGACGCCCGTACCGATGAAGCCCACCGGGCGCGGCGCCCCTACCGGTGAAGCCCACCAAGGCACGGCGCTCCCACCGGTGAAGCCCATCGGGGCACGGCGCCCCGCCGGTGAAACCCATCGGGGCACGGCGCCCCGCCGGTGAAACCCATCGGGGCACGGCGCCCCGCCGGTGAAACCCACCGGTCGCGGCGCCCCTACCGATGAGGCCCACCGCGGCAAGACGCCCACAGCGGTGAAGCCCACCGGGGCACAGCACCCCCACCGATAAAACCCACCAGGGCACGGCACCCGGTGAAACCCATCAGGCACCGCACCCCCACCGGTGAAACCCACCCAGGGCACGGCACCCCTGAAGCCCACCCGTGGCACGTCGCCCCGCTCGAGCCCTGCGTCCCCGCGCACGTCACCCGGGGCCCGCCGGAGGCGCTACGCCTCCGTCAGTTCCACCTGGATCTCGACCTCGACCGGCGCGTCCAGCGGCAGGACCGCGACGCCGACGGCACTGCGCGCGTGCACGCCCTTGTCGCCGAGCACCTCGCCGAGCAGCTCGCTGGCGCCGTTGATGACGCCGGGCTGGCCGGTGAAGTCGGTCGCGGAGGCCACGAAGCCGACGACCTTCACCACGCGCGCGACGCGGTCCAGGTCACCGGCGACCGACTTGACGGCGGCCAGCGCGTTCAGCGCGCAGGTGCGGGCCAGGTCCTTGGCCTGCTCGGCGGTGACCTCGTCGCCGACCTTGCCGGTCAGCGGCAGCTTGCCGTCGACCATGGGCAGTTGTCCGGCCGTGTACACGTACACCCCGGAGCGCACGGCCGGCTGGTACGCCGCGACCGGCGGCACGACGGGCGGCAGGGTCAGGCCCAGCTCCGCGAGGCGCGCCTCGACGTTCCCGCTCACGCCGCCTTCTCCCGCTTCAGGTACGCCACCAGCTGCTCCGGGTTGTTGGGCCCCGGCACGACCTGGACCAGCTCCCAGCCGTCCTCGCCCCAGGTGTCGAGGATCTGCTTCGTCGCGTGCACGAGGAGCGGCACGGTCGCGTATTCCCACTTCTTAGCCATGGGGCCGACTGTATCGGCCGGAACGTGCGGCTCCGTTCCCCAGGCTCCTGGGTGATCCGCGCGTGCACTGGTTAGGCTCGAATACGTGAGCAGGCTCCAGGTCGTCAGCGGCAAGGGCGGTACCGGAAAGACCACGGTCGCCGCCGCACTCGCGCTCGCCCTCGCGACCGAGGGCAAGCGCACTCTCCTCGTGGAGGTGGAGGGCAGACAAGGCATCGCACAGCTCTTCGAGACGGAAGTGCTCCCCTACGAGGAGCGCAGGATCGCCGTCGCCCCCGGCGGCGGGGAGGTGCACGCGCTCGCCATCGATCCCGAGCTGGCGCTGCTCGACTACCTCCAGATGTTCTACAAACTGGGCGGTGCCGGACGCGCCCTGAAGAAGCTCGGCGCCATCGACTTCGCGACCACGGTCGCGCCGGGCCTGCGCGACGTGCTCCTGACCGGCAAGGCGTGCGAGGCGGTACGCCGCAAGGAGAAGCAGGGCGGCTACGCGTACGACCACGTCGTGATGGACGCGCCCCCGACAGGCCGCATCACACGCTTCCTGAACGTGAACGACGAGGTCGCCGGGCTCGCCCGGATCGGCCCGATACACAACCAGGCGCAGGCGGTCATGCGGGTCCTCAAGTCCCGGGAGACGGCCGTGCACCTGGTCACCCTGCTGGAGGAGATGCCGGTGCAGGAGACCCTCGACGGGCTCGGCGAACTGCGCGCCGCGCAGCTGCCGGTGGGACGGATCATGGTGAACATGGTGCGGCCCGCCCCGCTGGGGGAAGGCGCCGTGGAACTGAGCCGCGACGCCTCGGTGCGGCCCGCCGTCACCGAGGCCCTCGCGGCGGCCGGGCTCAGCGGCGCGGACACGCTCGTCGAGCCGCTCCTCGCGCAGGCCGGGGAGTACGCGGAGCGCTACGCCCTGGAGGGCACCCAGCGCGCGCTGCTCACCGAGGCCGGGCTACCGCTGCACGAACTGCCGCTGCTCACCGAGGGACTGAACCTGGCCGGGCTCTACACGCTCGCCGGGGAACTGCGACAGCAAGGGATTCAGGGGACCGTTCGATGACGCTCGATCCTGAGGGCACGCTCCGCGTCGACCCGTTGCTCGACGACCCGGACACCCGCATCGTGGTGTGCTGCGGCAGCGGCGGCGTGGGCAAGACGACGACCGCCGCGGCGCTCGGGCTGCGCGCCGCCGAGCGCGGCCGCAAGGTCGTCGTGCTCACCATCGACCCGGCCCGCCGCCTCGCCCAGTCCATGGGCATCGACTCGCTGGACAACACGCCGCGCCGGGTGAAGGACATCACCGCCGACGGCGCCGAGGGCGGCGAACTGCACGCGATGATGCTCGACATGAAGCGCACCTTCGACGAGATCGTCGAGGCGCACGCGGACAAGGAGCGGGCCCGCGCGATCCTCTCCAACCCCTTCTACCAGTCGCTCTCCGCGGGCTTCGCCGGCACGCAGGAGTACATGGCGATGGAGAAGCTGGGGCAGCTGCGCGCCCGCGACGAGTGGGACCTGATCGTCGTGGACACCCCGCCGTCCCGCTCGGCGCTCGACTTCCTGGACGCGCCCAAGCGGCTCGGTTCCTTCCTCGACGGGAAGCTGATCCGGGTCCTGATGGCCCCGGCCAAGGTCGGCGGGCGCGCGGGGATGAAGTTCCTGAACGTCGGGATGTCGATGATGACCGGCGCCCTCGGCAAGCTGCTCGGCGGGCAACTTCTGCGGGACGTGCAGACGTTCGTGGCCGCGATGGACACCATGTTCGGCGGTTTCCGCACCCGCGCCGACGCCACGTACAAGCTGCTCCAGGCGCCCGGCACGGCGTTCCTCGTCGTCGCCGCGCCCGAGCGGGACGCGCTGCGCGAGGCGGCGTACTTCGTGGAGCGTCTCGCCGCGGAGCGGATGCCGCTCGCCGGGCTCGTGCTCAACCGGGTGCACGGCAGCGACGCCGGCCGGCTCTCCGCCGAGCGCGCGCTGGCCGCCGCGGAAAATCTTGAAGAGCGCGGCATTGTGGATCAACCGGTAGGGAAGAAAGACGGTCGTACTACTCCCACCGCTCCGACCACTCCACCGTCAGATCCCGGTGCAGGCTCCCCCGCCGCAGCGGATCCGCCGTCCGGCCCGGCCACGGAACAACTGCCTACCGATCAGCCGCCTGCGGACCAGCGGCCGACGGACCAACTGGCCGCGGAGCAGCTCACCGCGGGGCTGCTGCGCCTGCACGCGGAGCGCATGCAGGTGGTGGCGCGTGAACAACGCACGCGTGACCGCTTCGTCGCGCTCCACCCCGAGGTCGCCGTGGTCGAGGTCGCGGCGCTGCCCGGCGACGTCCACGACCTGGCCGGCCTGCGGGACATCGGAGAACGGCTCGCGGCCGGTGACACTCCGGCCGGAGCTGCGTGAGCCGTACGCGCCGCTTGGCGCGGCGCGCGTGCGCACCGGTGTCGCTGACGATGTCGCTGCCGGTGTCGGCGAGGTGCGGGTCCGGGGCTACCCGACCGCCGCGAACCTCTCGTACGTCTCGTCGTCCTCGAGCTCCGCGGGCAGCAGGCCCGCGCCGCGCTCGTACTCCGTCCGCGCCGTCTCCAGGAGCCGGCGCCATGACGTGACCGTCGGCCGCCTGCGCAGCAGAGCGCGGCGTTCCCGCTCCGTCATACCGCCCCACACGCCGAACTCGACGCGATTGTCCAGCGCGTCCGCCAGGCACTCGGTCCGCACGGGACATCCCGTGCACACCGCCTTGGCCCGGTTCTGCGCTGCTCCTTGTACGAACAGTTCATCCGGATCGGTAGTGCGGCAGGCCGCCTGCGCACTCCAGTCGACTACCCAGCCCATACCGGCGCCGTCCTCTCCCGAATCGAGGCTCCCCCACGGCGGCAGCGGCATATTCACCGCCGCCAGTTGAGGACGTTACGGAAGGTGGGCACAGCGCAACACCCCCTTCGGGCCCAATCTTGGATGGCCCGAACGGACTATGCGTAAGCGGCAGATCACCCGACGGAGTGACCGGGGGACATGCGTAATAACCCCGGCAAACCGGGACAGTTCACTTGGGCCACAAGGGACGCTGGACGACACACAAGGCGATTCCGGACACCCGGCGGGCCCCTGACGGGCGGCCACAGAAGGGTCCGGGAATGACTACAAGAGGCTCGGAGAAGATGCCGGGAACGATTCGGGTTCGCCCCACGTCTTGATACGAGACCGCACTGCTGTGACAGTTGAGTGCAGCTTAGGCCAAGGCATATACGCCTGTCCGGAGAATCGACACGTAGGCTGCCCCGCATGGGAAAGAAGCGCTCGGCCGGTAGCGGCGGCGGTCTGTCGCCGGCCCAACAGGCCGCCAAGTTCCTCGGTGTCAGCGTCCTCGCGGGCGCTGTCCTCGCCGGCATCGCCCTGCCCGCCGCGGGCGCGCTCGGCCTGGCGGCCAAGGGTTCCGTCGAGGGATTCGACGAGATCCCCGCCAACCTGAAGACCCCGCCGCTGAGTCAGCGCACCACCATCCTGGACAACCAGGGCGGGAAGATCGCCACCGTCTACTCGCGCGACCGCACCGTGGTCCCGCTCTCGGCCATCTCGCCGTACATGCAGAAGGCGCTCGTCGCGATCGAGGACTCGCGCTTCTACGAGCACGGGGCGGTCGACGCGAAGGGCATCCTGCGCGCCATCAACGCCAACGCGCGCGACGGCGGCGTCTCCCAGGGCGCCTCCACCCTGACGCAGCAGTACGTGAAGAACGTCTTCATCGAGGAGGCGGGCGACGACCCGACCAAGGTCGCGCAGGCCACCCAGCAGACGATCGGCCGCAAGGTCCGCGAGCTCAAGTACGCGATCCAGGTCGAGGAGGAGCTGGGCAAGAAGAAGATCCTCGCCAACTACCTGAACATCACGTACTTCGGGCAGCAGGCGTACGGCGTCGAAGCCGCGGCCCAGCGCTACTTCTCCAAGCACGCCAAGGACCTGAACCTCCAGGAGTCGGCGCTGCTCGCCGGCATCGTGCAGTCGCCGAGCCGCTACGACCCCGTCAACGACGGGACCGAGGCGACGAAGCGGCGCAACACCGTGCTGACGCGCATGGCGCAGGTGCACGACATCTCGCCCGCCGAGGCCGCCGCGGCGAAGCAGACGCCGCTCGGCCTGAAGGTCAGCCGCCCGCAGAACGGGTGCATCACGGCGGTCAAGGGCGCGGCCTTCTTCTGCAAGTACGTGGAGAAGGTCTTCAAGAGCGAACCGGTCTTCGGCAAGACGAGGGAAGAGCGGGCGAAGGTCTGGGACCGCGGCGGACTGACGATCAAGACGACGCTCGACCCGCAGGCGCAGGACTCGGTCCAGACCTCCATCAAGCAGAACGTCTACAAGTCGGACAAGGTCGCCACGGCGCTCACGCTGGTCGAGCCCGGCACCGGCAAGATCCTCGGCATGGGCCAGTCGAAGCCCTATGGCTACGACAAGAACGAGACGGAGATCAACTACTCCGTCGACAACAGGTACGGCGGCTCCAACTTCGGCTTCCCGACGGGTTCGACGTTCAAGCCGTTCCTCGCCGCGGCCGCGCTGGAGCAGGGCAAGCCGGCGACGCAGGAGTATCCGGCGCCGTACCAGATGCCGTACCCCAGCTCGGTGCAGTCGTGCAGCGGCAAGCCGTGGGTCAACGACCGTGGCTACAAGGTGGAGAACGAGAACGAGTCCGAGGTCGGCCCCTTCCAGCTCAGGGAGGCCATGGAGAAGTCGGTCAACACCTACTTCGTGCAGATGCTCGGCGACATCGGCATGTGCCCGGTCGTCAAGATGACCGACAAGCTCGGCGTGGTGCAGGGCAACGGCGCGAAGGTGCCCGAGGTGCCCTCGTCGATGACCCTCGGTGCGACGGGTCTGTCGCCGCTGACCATGGCCTCCGCGTACGCCGCCTTCGCCAACGAGGGCACGTACTGCACGCCGATCGCGTTGGAGTCGATCACGGGCCCCGGCGGCAAGGCACTGCCCGTGCCGAAGACGACGTGCTCGCGCGCGATGTCGACGGGGACCGCGGACAAGATCAACACGCTGCTCAGCGGCGTGGTCGACTCCGGTACGGGCCAGGAGGCCGGACTCGACGACCGGGACAACGCCGGTAAGACCGGTACCACCGACGCCCGTAAGAACGCCTGGTTCGTCGGCTACACGCCGAACCTGGCGGGCGCCGTCTGGGTCGGCAGCGCGCAGCAGGACGTGGAGATGACCGACATCATCATCGGCGGCCGCTACCACGGCGAGGTCTACGGCGCCGACACCCCGGGCCCGATCTGGCGCGCCGCGATGACCGGCGCGCTCTCCGGCAAGCCCGCGCCGAAGTTCACCCTCGTCGACATTCCCGACGGGAAGAAGGACAAGGGCACGGGCGGGGACAAGAGCGACGACGGCAAGCCGGGAAACGGCGGCGGTGACGGTGGCGCCGGTGGTGGGAACGGCGGGGGCGGCGACAACCGGCCCGGCTTCCACCTCCCGCCGGGCCTGTTCGGCGGCAACGGGAACGGTGGGAACGGCGACGGGGGCGGCAGGGGCCGCTGATCCCGGCGGGCCCGCCCGGCTCCGCACCGTGTGACACGGGTGGGGACGCCCTCGCCGTTCAGGGCGCCCCCACCATCTTCCTGCTCCGTACGGCCGTCTTCCGGCTCTCTGCACGGCCGTCTTCCGACTCCGTACGAGCGTCTTCCGGCTCCGTACTTCGTACGGTCGCTTCCTGCCTCGTACGACTCCTACGGGCGCGGGTCAGCCGGCCAGCAGCCGCTTCACGGTCGCGGCGACCCGGCCGCCCTCGGCGCGGCCCGCGATCTTCGGGTTCGCGATCTTCATGACCTGGCCCATGGCGCGCGGCCCCTCCGCGCCGGCCGCCCTGGCCTCCGCGACGGCCTGGCCGACGATCTCCGCCAGCTCCGCGTCGCTGAGCTGCTGCGGCAGGTACACGGCGAGGACCTCGCCCTCCGCCAGCTCGCGGGCGGCGGACTCGGCGCGGCCGCCCTTCTCGAACGCGTCGGCGGCCTCGCGGCGCTTCTTCGCCTCCTTGGCGATCACCTTCTGCACCTCGTCGTCGGAGAGCTCCCGCTTCTGCGTACCCGCGACCTCCTGGTTCGTGATCGCGGAGAGGGTCAGGCGCAGCGTCGAGGAGCGCAGCTCATCGCGCTCCTTGATCGCGGCGTTGAGGTCGTCCTGCAGCTTCGACTTGAGCGTGGTCATGGCCTGATTGTCGCAGGTGCGGGGTGAGCGGCGCCCGCCGATTTCCGGGGACCGGCGGGTCTGACACGATGGGCCACATGCGCGTGCGATACGAAGCTCCCCTCCAGGCTTCCTCGAAGACGTCCCAGCTGCTGAAGACCTCCCTGAAGACCTCTCTGAAGGTGACGGCGGGCGTCGCGGCCGTCGGCGCCGCCGGAGTCGCCTACGCGGCCGGCTTCGAAGCCCGCTCCTTCCGGCTGCGCCGGGTGACGGTCCCCGTCCTGCCGCAGGGCATGCGCCCGTTGCGCGTCCTCCAGGTCTCCGACATCCACATGGTCGGGGACCAGCGCAAGAAGCAGCGCTGGCTGCGTTCGCTGGCCGGGCTGCGGCCCGACTTCGTCATCAACACGGGCGACAACCTCTCGGACCCCGAGGCCGTCCCGGAGGTCCTGGACGCGCTCGGCCCGCTGATGGAGTTCCCGGGCGCGTACGTCTTCGGCTCGAACGACTACTACGGGCCCCGGTTCCTCAACCCCGCCCGCTACTTGGTGAACAAGACCCGCGGCAAGCACGGCCTGAACGGCAACGCGCCCGCCGTCGGCGTCGTCCACAACCCGTGGGAGGGGCTGCGCGACGGGTTCGACGAGGCGGGCTGGCTGAACCTCACCAACACGCGGGGCGTGCTGAAGGTGGCCGGCACCGAGATCGGCCTGACGGGCCTGGACGACCCGCACATCAAGCGCGACCGTTACGCGGAGGTGGCCGGCGGCCCGCTGAGCGGCCCCGACTTCTCCCTCGGCGTGGTCCACGCGCCGTACCTGCGGGTGCTCGACGCGTTCACGGCGGACGGCTACCCGCTGGTCCTCGCCGGTCACACGCACGGCGGCCAGCTCTGCATCCCCTTCTACGGCGCCCTCGTCACCAACTGCGACCTGGACACCGACCGGGTGAAGGGCCTGTCCCGGCACACTGCTGAGGGCAACACGTCGTACCTCCACGTCTCGGCCGGCTGCGGCACCAACCGCTACACCCCGGTCCGCTTCGCGTGCCCACCGGAGGCGTCCCTGTTGACGCTGACGGCGGCGCCGCGGGGGCGATGATCCGGGGGGGTTTCGGGTTGGGGGGAGCCCGGGTTCACCGCCCCTGACAGGTGCGGGGCCGGGGCGCCGGCCGGGTCGCTGAGCCCTTACGCGCGAGGCCGCCTTGCCGCGGCGCCGCTTCCGCTCGCTCAGCGGGGCCCTCGTGCCCCTTCACCTGTGCGGCTGTCCGCCCCCTACGGTGGACGGATGATCGGCCCCAGCTCATCCCGTGCCGCCGGTGGCTCCTCAGTACCGGCGGAGGCAGTCGTCCCCCGGCGCCGCCGCCCCCTGGCCGCCGCGTTCCGCGCGCTCATCGCGCTGGCGGCGCTGACCGGCACCGTCATCGACCTGTGGATCAGCGACAGCGCACTGCGTGTCCTGAGCTACTTCACGATCCAGTCGAACATCCTGCTCGCGGTCGTCCTGGCCCTCGGAGCCCGGCGCGCCTGGCGGGCCCGCCGCCCCCTCCCCGCCGTGGTGACCGGCGGTGTCCTGCTCTTCATCTGCATCACCGGCCTCGTCTACCACGTCATCCTGGCCAACGACTCCAGCGGCTTCTCCATGACGGACGACCCCGACCACGCGATGACCGGGGCGCGCCAGGTCTCGAACCAGCTCCTGCACACGGTCACCCCGATCGGCGCCGTCCTGGACTGGCTCCTGCTGACCCGCCCGGGCGCCCTGCGCCTGCGCCACGCGGGCCTCTGGCTCACCTATCCCCTGGCCTACTTCGGTTTCGCGCTGATCCGCGGCGCGCTCATGAGCCCGGGCACGCCGGCGCGCTACCCGTACCCGTTCCTGGACGTCGACGCCCACGGCTACGCGGGCGTCCTGGGCAACGCCGCGATCTTCGGCCTGGCCTTCTACATCCTGGCCCTGCTCCTGGTCACGGCGGACCGCTTCCGCCCCGAGGTCCGGGGCCGCGAAAACCGGATTTCGTCTCAGGCCGCCGGTCCGCTAAAGTAATCGATGTCGCCGCGACCAGCAGCAGCGGGAAGCGGAGCAACGACATCGGGGTGTAGCGCAGCTTGGCAGCGCGCTTCGTTCGGGACGAAGAGGTCGTGGGTTCAAATCCCGCCACCCCGACAGCCAAAACAGCAGGTGAGGGACCTACTCTTGAGAGTAGGTCCCTCACCTGCTTCTGTGTGTCTACGGCTGCAGGGCAGCGGCCGTGGAACCCTGGATCACCCGAGCTCCCCGAGCTCAGAGCCCCAGTTTCGATGCTCGTCACCCGCTCCACACTAGAGCCCAGGTCGGAGAACCGGGGCCTTTCGGTGGCGGGCCTGCTCGCGGTCCGGCGAGATTGCCTCGCCTGTTTCAGCCGGTGGACCACGGTGGAACCCGGGGTGGCCTCGGTCAGATCAAGGCGCGGGCCCTGCGCTCCCAGTTCGCGATCCGGGTCATCACGCCACTGACCTGCTTGAGCGCGACCGTGAGGTCCCGGCCCGGCGCCCGCAGGTCCCGGCTCATCTTTACCAGCCACCGCATGCCGACCTCGACCTCGCCGAGCACGCCGACCACTTCCTGGGTGGACTCGGCAGTGCTGATCATCTGCTCTAGGAAACCGGTCGGTGAACCGGCGCGCTGCTCCGGTGGCATCGCCTCGATGACGTCGAACGCAGACTGCACCGCCGCGTCCATCTCGACCATCTGCCCGGCGAAACGGGTGCAGGCTTCCCGGAGACCGGAGGCCGGCTCGGCCATCGACCTGGCCAATTCGGTCATCACAGGCAGCCAGGCGCTCATCGGCGTCCCCGGCTGGGCAGCCCGCTCCATCACGGGCCCGATCTGCTGGGTGACTTCAGCGATCACCGTCATGAACCCGGCGATCGCCTCCGTAGTCTCACCGACCGCCTCCGTCTGCGCCTCCACCCGGGCGAACCGTTCGAGGAGACCGAGGGCCTCCGGGTCGTCCGGATCCGGCTCGACCACAGCTTCCGGCGGAGGCACCGTCGGCAGCCCGAACAGGATCCGGGCCGGGGTCAGCGGCTCGAACCGGTTGTCCAGGGCGCCCTTCAGTGCGGTCTCCAGATCACGCCGTGCTTTGACCAGACCACTTCGGCTGCGCTTGAACATGATCGTCCGAATCAGCGAGAGGTCGAACGGCAGCTGCCCGTGCTCGCCGAGGTGGATAATCGCTTTGCCCGTCAGGTGCCGGATCCCGAGCTCGTAGGTGACATTCGCATTGCCTCCCGTGAGGTCGGCGATCACGATGTCGTCCTGCAGCACGTGGCGGCAGATCTGCTCGTTGATCTCACCCGTGTCGGCGATTCCGTCCGCCCGGACCGGGACGATGCCGTGCCTGGCGCAGGCGGGCAGGATCACCTTCTCGTAGATCTCCAGGTTCTCCTCGTACGCCTGAAGTTCCGGACTCCCGTCCGGGGCGTGCTCGTTGCCGATGGGCGCGATGACGAAGCAGGTCGTCATCGGCGGATCCTCGGGCTTCGGCTCGGTGACGGCCACGATGCTCATGTGTAGTCCTCCGTTGCGAACTCCGTTGCGGGACGGCGCTGTTCCTGGAAGTCGGCTCCGGCGGTCAGATCGGCCGGGTAGACGGGGCGTTCCTCAATCCCGAGCGCACGGAGCAGGTCGGCGGTGGGGATCCGGTACTGCCACCCAAGGCGTAGGAACCGGCAGGGGAAAGTGCCCTCGTGAATGAGCTTGTACGCGGTGGCGGAGCAGAGTCCGAGCGCCTGGGCGGCGGTGCGCAGGTCTACGACCAGCGGCAGGTCGAACGCCTCGGCGAACGACAGCCAGGTCCTGGAACGCGGGGTCACCGTCGCCCTCCTGCGGGGCGCAGCGACAGGGTGCCGATGCGGTCGCCCCCGCTCGGGCGTCGCGCCCGGTGCACTATCTCTTCGAGACCCAAGTGGCCCGCCAGCTCGCCCAGTCGGAAGCTCTCCAGCCGGTCCGGCGCGACGCTGAACCGCACGGTCGCTGACAATCCGTCGGGTCGGGCGGGCGGTGACACCCGCAGCTCCCAGCCGTCGTGCCATTCGCCGACCGGCGACTCCGCAGGGGACTCCACGGAGAGGTGAGCGGCGGCCAGCGCTCCGATGTCCGCCACCGGCCGCTCTCGAGTCCGTGCCCGGGCGAATGCCCAGACCCGGTTGATGGCGGGTCGTAACAGTGCGCGGCCCACCTCATGGGTCTGCGGGTCCACGTCCGCCAGTACGGTCAGGAGGATGAGAAGTGACTCGGCTTCGAGCTCCCGCCGGTCGATCGGCCACCGGATCGCGATGCGGTGGAGGGTGCGCCGCATGGCGGGCAGGGCCAGCCAGAGAGTCAGCAGCCGTTCGGATCCGGCCGCGCCGGTGTCACGGCGCGCCGCGTCGACGGCCTCGCGCCAGATCGTTTCGCGAAGCCGCGGATCCGCCGGCCTGGCGTACAGTGCCCGCCTGGCGGTCAGGGCGGAGACCCGGGTCGGTCCCTCGGCCGTCATGACCGGGAAGGGCAGTTCAGAGAGCCGGAATCGGTGCTCCAGCACATCGAACATCCGGTTGTAGGGGATCAGTCCCATGGCGAACCTTCCGAATCGTCACCCATGCTGTCCACGATGCGTGAGCAGGCCCGGGCAATCCGGTGCAACTCCTCGCGCAGCGTCTCGTAGGAGACCGGCGAGAAGCCGGCCGTGTACCGCGGCGTGTTCGCGGCGGAGCGGTGGTCACAGGCGGCGGCGTAGTAGTGAACGTCGCCGGTCCGGCCCTGGACGGAGAGGCCCCGGGTGTCCTGCTGGCGGTTGCCGCCTGCCGCGTTCCTGCATGAGGCGCAGCCTCCGGCGACCGGGACGTCGTTCATCGGCCTGCCTCGCCGGGCACCGCCCCGTGGACGACGGACCCGTGAATCACACCCTGGACGGCGGTGCCGTGGACGCCATGCTGGATGAAGCTCGGCCGTTCCACGTCCGCTGCCCGCGCCGGGGGTCGCGGTCCGCCCTCCGGCTTGTCCCGCCAGGCCTTCCCCGCATCCCGTGGGTCCACGCCGGGCAACCGCACCCAGCCGTAGCCGGCGAACCCCTTCTGCTCGACATGGATAGGGCGGTACTGCTCCGGGTCGTGTCCGTGGGACCGCAAGCGCACCACGTCCTGGTAGAGCCGGTCGGAGATCACCACGACCAGGTTCGCGGATGTGACAGCCGCCAAGACCCGCTTCACCTCGGGTGCGTCCAGGTAGCGCGCCACAGCGATCGGGGCGGGGCCGGAGAAGCCGAGAGCGGCGGTGGCGGCCACGCCGGTATCGATGGCCAGCCGAAGCCGTATCCGCCCCGCGGGTCTGCGGGTGGCGTTGTAGCCGCCGAGCTCGGCCGCGAGGTGGGTGACGTACTTACCCAGCACCACCTGCTCGGACGTGCCAGCCGGAAGGACCGCGAACTCCATGTCGCCCTGCGGCTGGACGGACCACGTGCCGTGGTCCAGCCCGCTGCGTTCGGCTGCCGCCCTCAGCACCCGGGAGAGCTGGGCCTGTGCGGTCCGCTGGCCCGGGGTGTCGAAGCGGCTGTACTGCTCGATGTCCGCCGCCAGGCAGAGGCGGCGGTAGTCATCCGGCCTGGGCTTGTCCCCTGACCGGACGGTCGGCTGCGACGTCATGTGAACCATCACCTGCTCGATGAGTTCGGATAGTCGGTGTGCTGGTCGCAACTGTGTTGCCGACGCACTGAACTCTGCGGAGACGCCGCAAAAATGCGGGATGCCGGTTCCTGTCAGCGGCCGATCGGCGGCAGGAGGCCAATCGCCCGGAGGCGGCCCGGCTCGAGGATCGCCATCTCGCGGTTCCTGGTCCGCACGATCCCTGCGTCGCGGAGCCCCGCCAGCGCGAGCTGCACCGCCCTATCACGTGCTCCGATGAGCGTGGCGAGTTCGGTCTGCGTGAGTTCGACGCAGATCAGCGTGTGCGAGCCGATGGGCTCCCCGTGATTCTCGGCGAGTTCGGCGAGCACCCGGGCGAGCCGTACACGAACCGGGAACTCGCCGAACACGATGCGCCAGGAATTAGCGCTTTGCAGGCGGCGGTTACTGAGTCGCATGATGTGAAGGGTGATCTCGGGATACTTGCCGAGAAAATCCTGCACCGCTCGGCGTTGGATGACGTGTACGTCGATGTCCTCACCCGCCGTCACCGTGGCCGACCTGGGCGCGCCGTCGATCACGGCCATCTCCCCGACCACGTCTCCGCCGGCCCGGATGGCGATCAGGGCTTCATGCCCGTTGCTGCGCTTCCTGGTGACCTTGACGTAGCCGGTCACGAGGAGCATCAGGCAATCGCCCGGTGCCCCTTCCACGAGGATCTTCGCTCCGGGCGGATACTGCCGTGGGGACCCGATACTCAACAGTTCTTCCTTGGCCTCTTCCGACAGGCTGCCGAGGAAGTGGCCGGGCTGCCGCTCGGTGACGCCATACGTACCGCGCTGTGCTGCCCGCTGGGTCGCGCGCTCCATACCCCACCTCGTGGTCGATTCCAGATGCCTTCCTGACCAGGGAATCAGGCCTGGATTCGAGCGGTAAGAGCGTGCGAGGAGCAATAGATGTGGTGCGTGTGCAGGGTGCGGCGCGTCGGGGCGAAAGCCCCTTACGGTCTCCCCACGTGTTTGTGCGGGGGCGGCATCGGGCATCGGCGCGTGCCCTCACAAGGGACCGTGGCACCGCACGGCGACACCTCGCATACTCCAGTATGCTTGCATCATGTCCTCAGCGACTCGCATCACCGTCACGCTCCCCAGCGAGCAGGTGGCGGAACTCCGTAAGCTCACGGACAACGTCTCCGGTTACGTAGCCGAGGCCGTGGCCCGTCAGATCCGGCACCAGCTCCTGGGCGACGACCTCCGCCGTCACGAGGAGGAGCACGGGTCGTTCAGCGGCGAAGAGCTCGCCCAAGCCCACGCTAAGATCTTCGGCTCCGTCGACTTCTCTAAGGGCGCGGGCGCCGCGTGAGTGAGCGCGTCGAAACCGTCGTCCTGGACTCTGAGGGGCTCTCCGCCTGGGTCGCGCAGGACCGCAAGCTCCTCGCGATGCTGCGGATCTTCCACGACATGGGTGCAGACCTGGTCATCGGGGCCAACACCATCGTGGAGGTCACCCACTCCCGCACCGACATGCCCCGCCTGAACTGGACCCTGTCCCGCGTCAAGGTGGAGCCGGTCACTGAACAAACGGCGAAAGCGGCGGCGGAACTCCTCAAGGGCGCCGGACTGCACGGGCACAAGTACGCCATCGACGCCACGGTCGCCGAGGTCGCCCTGCGCCAGCCGAGACCCGTTGCGCTCCTGACCTCCGACAGCGACGACATGACCAAGCTCTGCGGAAGCCAAGTCCGCATCATCCCTCTCTGACCCGCCGACGGCACTCGCGCCAAATCGCTTGGGGCCGAAGGGGTAGGGCCGGCCGGAAGGCGGCGGGCGTGGGTCGCGTACACCGTTGGCGACGGCATGCCGGAAGACGGGGCGGCGGCAGCGGGTCGCCGGGGGCGAGTGTCCGGGAGACGGTGTCCTCGCCTTATTCACAGCGCGCCGCAGCCTGTGCTCAATACCGTGTATGGACTGGACTGCGCCTCTGAGCGCCCTAGCGGGCGCATTCGCCGGCATCATCGCTACGTTCGTCGTGGACCGGGATCGCTGGAAGCGGGGCCAACGAGCGGATGCGCAGACCGGTCTGCGCGAGGCCTCCGTGACCTACCTCGCTCACCTGGCCCGCTCGGCGGAGGGCATGCGTTTTGCTGCCGAAGCCGCACATGACACACCTGAAGACCGCAGGCGTGCGGTCCGTGTCGCCTTCACGGAGTCTGGCCTGTTCGAGCAACGGTTCGGTCTGACGATGCTTGCCCCGCCTCGCGTCGTCGCTCTGGGCGTCGAAGCGTTCCGCACCGTTCGGCTCTACGTGATCTGCTCGCGGACGGCGCCCACGTGACGGACGGCACCTTTCAGACCGCTCAGCACACCTACGACAAGGCCGTTCAGGCCACCGCCTCCGCCATGCGTCGAGAACTCGGCATTCCAGAGCTGCCCTTCGAACCCTGGCGACCAGCCACGACGCCCGCACCCGGCAGTGCCCCTGAGCACCGCTCCTCGGTCCATCAGGGCGTCCCCGCCCCCCACCAGGTACCCTGGACCCGCAAGCGAAGGGGAGTAGCCCCGCGAACCGGTCGTCGACACACTGGAGCCCCCGGGTTCCCGGTGGCCGGGCTCGGGCCGGTGACGGTTCGGGTGGGCGAGACCTTCGACCAGGCAGAACGACTGACGCGTAGGGCATACGTGTCATGGCTGCCGGGTCGAGTGGTCCTCTCCGCGCGGCGGGTGGGCGCGCCGGCCCGGCCCGTACAGAAAGCACCCGCTGATGCACCTCGACCCCCTGGCGATCCTCACCGCCTTCGGGCTGATCTTCCTCGCCGAGCTGCCGGACAAGACCATGTTCGCCTCGCTGGCCATGGGCACCCGGATGAAGCCGCTGTATGTGTGGTTCGGGACCTCCGCCGCCTTCATCGTGCACGTGGCCATCGCCGTCGGCGCCGGCTCGCTGCTCGGGCTGCTGCCCGACTGGATCGTGAAGGTCGTCTCGGCGCTGTTGTTCGCGTTCGGCGCCTTCATGCTGCTGCGCGGGGGCGGTGACGACGAGGACGACGAGGCGGGCGCGCGTACCGTGACCGGGTTCTGGCCCGTCTTCGGTACCGCCTTCATGGCCGTCTTCATCAGCGAGTGGGGCGATCTGACGCAGATCACCACCGCCAACCTCGCCGCCACCAACGGCACCTGGTCCACCGCCATCGGCTCCGCCGCCGCCCTGATGTCCGTCTCCGCGCTCGCGCTCGTCGCCGGGCGGTTCATCGCCAAGCGCGTGCCGCTGAAGACCGTGCAGCGGGTGGGTGGCGTGTGCATGCTGCTGCTCGCCGTGTGGACCCTGGTGGAGATCTTCGTCTGACCGGCCCCGCCGTGCGCCGCCCCGACCCCTTGTCGATACAGGAACGTATCGAATACGTTCCTGTATCCGATGGAGGGGGCGATGATGCCTGGCACCGTGACGACGCGGCGCGCCCGCACAAGGCAGCGGCTGCTCGACGCCGCGCTCGGGGTCTTCGCCGAGGTGGGGTTCGGGCGCTCCACCGTCGAGCAGGTCTGTGAGCGGGCCGGCTTCACCCGCGGCGCGTTCTACTCGAACTTCTCCTCCCTGGACGAGCTGTTCCTCGCCCTGTGGGAGGAGCGGTCGGCGCGGATGCTCGGCGAGGTGCGCACCGCGCTGGCCGGTATCGATCCGGCCGACCCCGGCTCCGCCGTGCGGGCCGCCATCGCCGCGGCCCCGGTGGACGACGCCTGGTACCGGATCACCGCCGAGTTCACCGCGCACGCCCTGCGCAATCCGGGGCTGCGGCGCGTGATGGCGGCCCGGGAGGTGGCGATCAGGGACGCCGTCCTGCCGGTCCTCGTCGCCGCCCTGGCGCGGCTCGGCCGCCGGGTCGACGACGAGAACGCCCTCGGCGACGCGCTCGTCGCCGTGCACGACGGGACCGCCGTACAGGTTCTGCTGCGACCGGACGACGCGGGCGCCCGGGCCCGTCGCGAGGCCCTGTTCCGGAACGTACTCGACGCCTACAGCACACCCATGGAGAGCGCATGAGCGACAGCGGTGGCACCGCGGACCGTGCCGATGTGATCGTCGTGGGGGGCGGGCTCGCCGGGCTCGTCGCCACCTACGAACTGACCCGCGCGGGCAAGCGCGTCGTCCTCGTCGACCAGGAGAACGAGGCCAACCTCGGCGGGCAGGCCTTCTGGTCGCTCGGCGGGCTCTTCCTCGTCGACAGCCCCGAGCAGCGCCGCATGGGCATCAAGGACAGCTACGAGCTGGCGCTCGCGGACTGGCTGGGCTCCGCCGGTTTCGACCGGGAGCGGGAGGACCGGTGGCCGCGCAAGTGGGCCGAGGCCTATGTGCGCTTCGCGGCCGGGGAGAAGCGCGCCTACCTGTACGGGCTCGGGCTGCGGGTCACGCCGAACGTCGGGTGGGCCGAGCGCGGCACCGGGACCGCGACCGGGCACGGCAACTCCGTGCCCCGCTTCCACCTCACGTGGGGGACGGGGCCCGAGGTCGTGCGCGTGTTCCGGGAGCCTGTCCTGGAGGCGGCCGCCCGGGGGCTTGTGACCTTCAAGTACCGGCACCGCGTGGACGAGTTGATCGTGGAGGGCGGGGCCGCGGTCGGGGTGCGCGGGGCGCTGCTCGAACCGTCCGACGCGGCGCGCGGCGTCGCCTCCTCGCGGGAGACCGCGGGCGACTTCGAACTGCGCGCGCAGGCCGTCGTCGTCACCTCGGGCGGCATCGGCGGCAACCACGATCTGGTCCGCGAGAACTGGCCGGTCGAGCGGATGGGACAGCCGCCCGCCTCGATGGTGACCGGGGTGCCCGCCTACGTCGACGGGCGGATGCTGGGGATCAGCGAGGGCGCGGGCGCGTCCCTGGTGAACCGGGACCGGATGTGGCACTACACGGAGGGCCTGAAGAACTGGGACCCGGTCTGGCCCGGCCACGGCATCCGGATCATCCCGGGCCCCTCCTCGCTGTGGCTGGACGCGACCGGCCGGCGGCTGCCCGCGCCGCTCTTCCCCGGGCACGACACGCTCGCCACGCTCAAGCACATCACCGCGACCGGGTACGACCACACGTGGTTCGTGCTGACCCGGGCCGTCGTGGAGAAGGAGTTCGCGCTCTCCGGCTCCGAGCAGAACCCCGACCTCACCGGCAAGGACCTGAAGCTGGTGCTCCAGCGGGTGAAGAAGGGGGCGCCCGGACCCGTCCAGGCGTTCCTGGAGCGCGGCGAGGACTTCGTCGTACGGCGCAGCCTGAAGGATCTCGTCGCCGGGATGAACGCGCTGACGCCCGAGACGCCGGTCGCGTACGAGCAGGTGGAACGGGAGATCACCGCCCGGGACCGGGAGGCGGAGCACGGCTACGGCAAGGACCTCCAGCTGATGGCGGTCCGCAACGCCCGCGCCTACTGGCCCGACCGGATCACCCGGGTCGCCAAGCCGCACCGGCTGCTCGACCCGGCGCAGGGGCCGCTGATCGCCGTACGGCTGCACGTGCTGACCCGCAAGACGCTGGGCGGCCTGGAGACCACGCTCGACTCGCAGGTCGTGCGGCCCGACGGCTCCGTCTTCGAGGGGCTGTACGCGGCCGGGGAGGTCGCCGGGTTCGGCGGCGGTGGCGTGCACGGGTACAACGCGCTGGAGGGGACCTTCCTCGGCGGCTGCATCTTCTCCGGCCGCGCGGCCGGGCGGGCGCTCGCCCGGAGCCTGGCGTGAGCGGGGCGCCGGCCGGCGGCGACGGCCGGGCCGGGGCGCGGGGGACGGCCCTGGTGACGGGGGCGTCCTCCGGGATCGGGGCGGCCGTCGCGGCGGCGCTGGTGCGGCGCGGCTACCGGGTGTACGGCACGAGCCGCGACCCACGGACGGTCGGCGCGCCGGTGCCGGGCGTCACCTACCTCGCCCTGGACCTGGCCGACGACGCGAGCATCGAGGCGTGCGCGGCCGCGGCGGGGGACGTGGACGTGCTGGTCAACAACGCGGGTGAATCGCAGAGCGGGCCGTTCGAGGAGCTGCCGATGGACGCGGTCCGGCGGCTGTTCCAGCTCAACGTCTTCGGGGCCGTGCGGCTCAGCCAGCTGGTGCTGCCCGGCATGCGGGAGCGGCGGCGCGGGCGGGTGGTCATGGTCGGCTCGATGCTGGCCAGCTTCCCGCTCGCCTACCGCTCGTCGTACGTCGCCTCGAAGGCCGCGGTCAAGGGGTTCGCGAGTGCGGCGCGGCGGGAGTACGCGCCGTACGGGGTCGGGGTGACGACGGTCGAGCCCGGCTCCATCGCCACCGGGATCAGTGCGCGCCGCACCCAGTACGTGCGGGATGGGTCGCCCTTCCGGAGGGAGTACGACACGATGCTCGCGGCTCTGAACGGCCATGAGGCGCGGGGGATCCCGGCGGAGAAGGTCGCGGCGAAGATCGTGGGCGTGGTCGAGGCGCGGCGGTTGCGGTCCTTCTATGCGGTGGGGAGCGGGGCGCCGGTGGTGTTCGCGGTGCGGCGGGTGGTGTCGCGGGGGGTGAGTGAGCGGATGGTGGCGCGGCGGCACGGGTTGGGGTGACGGGACCGCCCACGCGCCGTGGGTGGCCGTCGATCCGTCGGCGCGTGCCGGCCGGTGGGGCTACTCGCGCAGTTCCCCGCACCCCCGAAGCATGCGGCTCCGCCGCAGCTCCACAGGGCGCGTCCCACGCACCGCCCCTGAGATGGCGCACGCAGTGCGCATCTCAGGGGCGCGGGGAACCGCGCGAGAAGTCCCACCGAGGCCGCGGGCGAAGACGGTCGCACACGCAGTGTGCCTGTCATGGGCGCGGGGAACCGCGCGAGAAGCTCCGCGGCGGGACGGCCGAAGACTCAGTCCTAAGGGCGCGGGCCCTTGGCGCGGATGGTCCACGTGACACGGTCCGTCGCGGCGCGCCTGGCCGCCGGGTCGCGGAGCGCCACCGTGTGGTCGACGGCCGACGCCGTCACCCGGTGCGTGCCCTTGCGCAGCCCCAGGGACGCGGCCTTCAGGGCGTGCCGGCCCCGCGCGGCAGGCACCTCGACCCCGTCCACGGACCAGCGGATCCGCACATCGGCGAGCCCCTTCGGCAGGGGAGCCAGGTCGACGCGGAGCGTACCCGCGGAGGTGAGGAGGTCGGCGGCGCGGTAGAAGCCGGCGATCATCGCCTCCCGGCCGGGCAGGTTGAACGCCTCGGTGTCCAGGGAGCGCATGATCGAGTTCTGGGTCGGGCGGTAGATGCCGTACTCGTAGTAGCCGGCCCCCTCGTACGCGCCGACGGTGCCGCCCGACGGGTCGTCCTGGCCGAGCCAGCGGTACCACTTGGTCCGCGTGCTCTCCATACCGGCGGCGCTCTGCTTGGTGGTGTTCGGCTCGGCCGGTTCGGCGCCGGGGTAGGTGCCGTAGCCGTCATACTGGTACTCGTCCGCCAGCAGGCCGATGGAGTGGCCGAGTTCGTGGGCGCCGATGAGGTACGAGCGGTCGTTGTCGGAGGACATGGTGGCGATGCCGGTGTGCCCGGCCGTGGAGGTCAGTCCGCTGTAGCCGGCGCCGCCGTACTTGGTGGAGTTCGCGATGACGAAGACGATGTCGGAGGCGGGGGCCTGCCGGGCGTAGGTGTCGACCTTCTTCTCGTCGACGCAGAGCAACCGTTCGGTGTCGGAGCAGAAGAAGTAGCTGCTCACCGCGGTGTCCTTGACGTCGCCCTTGGCCGGGTCGCCGGAGACGCCCGACTGGTTCGACACGGCGTTCACCAGCCAGAAGTTGAACAGTCCGCGGTAGCTCTTGTAGGGCTCGACCGCGAAGATCGCGTCCAGTTTGGCCTGGGCGTCCTGTGCGAAGTCGCTCTGCTGGCCGGCGGTGTAGCCGTCGCCGATGACCACGAGGTCCAGGCGGCCGTCGGTGGGGCCGGTCTTCTGCAGGGCCGTGACGGCGGTGGCCGCGGGGGCCTGGGCCGGGGCCTGCTGCACGCGGCCGATCCGCGCGGGGACGGAGGCGGGCGCCGGGACGTGGCGTCCCTGGCCGTGCGCGTCCGGGAAGTACTCGACCGTCCTGGCGCCGGTCCGGCCGCCGTCACCGGCGGCGGCGTGGCTCGCCGTCCCCGCGGCGCCGAGCACGGCGGTCGCGAGGAGGCCCGCGGCGAGCGCGGTGACCAGAGGGGTGCGGACAGGCACGGGGACCTCGCAGTAAGTTGAGGGTTAAGCAGACTTAACTTGCCTTAACTGGTCGCTCAACCTAGGGGGTTGGCGGGAGCGGGGGCAAGAGGTGACACTCCAGGGACCTCCCGCGAAAGGCGGCACTCCCACGCCATGCCCGAAGAACCGCCCCCGTCCGTGGGCCGTCGCGTCCTGCGGCTGCGCACCGCGCGGGGCCTCACCCAGCGCCAGGTCGCCGAGCCCGCCTACACCCCGGCCTACATCTCCACCCTCGAAGCGGGCCGGGTCCGCCCCTCCGAGGCGGCGCTGCGGCACATCGCCGAGCGGCTCGGCGTCACGTACGAGGAGCTGGCCACCGGGCAGCCGGCCCACCTCGCGACCGGCGTGCGGCTGCGGCTGACCGAGGCCCAGCGCGCCCTCGCCACCGGCGCCGCCGACGAGGCCGCCGTGCTCTACCGGGCGCTGAGCGCGGAAGCCGCGGAGCACGGCCTCGGCGCGGAACACGCGGCGGCCGAACTGGGGCTCGGCGAGTGCGCCCTGGAGACCGGTGAACTGGCCCTGGCCCGCGCCCACTTCGACACTGCCGGCGCCCTGCTCGCCGAGGCGGGGGCGCCGCTGCCCCAGCGCGCTCCGGTGATCCGGGCCCGCGCGGTCGCCCACTACCTCTCCGGCTCGCTGCGCTACGCCTGCTACCTGCTGGAGTCCGCCCTGGACGAGCTGAACACCGGCGGCCTGCACGACCCGGACGCGCTGGTGCTGCTCTACACCGCCTCGATCGCCCCGTACATGGACATGGGCGCGCACGCGCGGGCCGCGCAGGCCGCCGAACTGGCGCTCGCGCTCGCCCCGCGCGTGGGCGACCCGGCGCTCGTCGCCCAGATGCACCGCTCGGTGGCCCGCACCCTGCTCGCCGAGGGCAAGGTGGCGCAGGCCGACGCCTCCCTGGCCAAGGCCGCGGAGCTCTACCAGCAGCTCCAGATCCGTACGGAGCTGGCGCACTGCCACTGGATGCGCGGCTATGTCCACGCCCAGGCGGGCCGGCTCACCGACGCCGAGAGCGAGCTGCGGACGGCGCGCGACATGCTCCGCGCCAAGCGGGCCGCCCTCTACACGCAGCAGGTCGAGGTCGAGCTGGCCGACGTGCTGCGCCGGCTCGGCCGCCCGCGGGAGGCGGCGGAGCTGCTGCGCTCCCTGCTCGGCGAGATCGGCCCGGAGCGCGGCGCGGTGCACGCGGCGGGCGCGCACCGGCTGCTCGGACTGATCGCGCAGGAGTCGGCGGCGGTCGAGGAGGCGGAGGAGCACTACGTCAGCGCGCTCAGCCTGCTGGAGCGGGCGGGCGCCGCGGGCGACCTGGCGGACCTGTGCCGGCTGCTCGGCGACCTGTACCGGCGCTCGGGCCGCATCGAGGCGGCGCTCGACACCTACCGCACGGGCCTCGGCCACCGCGCGGCGCCCGGCACGACGACCCTCGGACCGGCCCCGGCGCGCCCGCCGCTGTGACCCGCCCCCGACGATCGGCGTAGATATATGCGCCAGGTATTCCGGGCCGGGGCCGCCGGGCGTACATTCCTCACACCGTCGCCGCTCCGGGGCGTACGGATGAACCGCGTCGGCGCGGTTCATCCTCCCCTCCTCGCCCCGGCCCGGCCGGCGGACGGCAGGCACGCTCAGCGGGAGCACCTGCATGGCGGACCCGGCCACTCCCCCCGGAGGCACGGCCCCCGGCCGGGTCACGCCGCCCCCCTCTCCGGACCGGCCGGAGTCATCCACAGGCCGGGGGCCCTCTCGGCGGCGGTGCGGCCCGGGCGGGCACTATGGGGCCATGACTGAGAGCTTGCCGACCGCACCGTCCACGCCGCCCGTGCCGGACTGGGAGCAGCGTTTCCGCGCCCCGCGGGTCTCGCTGCCCGACTGGGCCGGGGACGCCCCGGACCGCTCCTTGTTCGTGTCGAACGCGACGGGGACGTACGAGCTGTACGCCTGGGACCGGGCCACGGGCGAGCGGCGCCAGGTGACGGACCGGGCCAACGGGACGACGGACGGGGTGCTCTCCCCCGACGGCGAGTGGATCTGGTGGTTCAGCGACACCGACGGGGACGAGTTCGGCGTGTGGCTGCGCCAGCCCTTCGCCGGCGGCCCGGACACCGAGGCGGTACCGGGGCTCGCGCCGTCCTATCCGGCGGGGCTCGCGCTCGGCCGCGACGGGCGCACCGCCGTGATCGGCCGCTCCACCGACGAGGACGGCACGACGATCCACGTCGTGGGGCCCGGGGGCGGCGCGCCCGCGGAGATCTACCGGCACCGCGAGTCGGCCGGCGTCGGTGACCTGAGCCACGACAGCACGCTCATCGCGATCGAGCACACCGAGCACGGCGACGCGATGCACTCGGCGCTGCGCGTGGTCCGCCTCGACGGGTCGGCCGTGGCCGAGCTGGACGACACGAAGGGCGGTCAGGAGGAGCTGGGCCTGGAGGTCCTCGGCTTCGCCCCGGTCGCCGGCGATGCCCGGCTGCTGATCGGACACCAGCGGCGCGGCCGCTGGGAGCCGCTGGTGTGGGACGTGACCACCGGCGAGCAGACCGATCTCGCCCTCGACCTGCCGGGCGACGTGTCGGCGCAGTGGTACCCGGACGGTTCGGCGCTGTTGGTCGTCCACGAGTTCGAGGCCCGCTCCGAGCTGTGGCGCTACGACCTCGTGTCGGGGGCGCTGACCCGGGTCGAGACCCCGGCCGGTTCGGTCTCGGGCGCCTCGGCCCGCCCGGACGGCAGCGTGGAGTTCCTCTGGTCCTCGGCCGAGCAGCCGCCCGCGGTCCGCTCCACCACGGGCGCCGTCGTCCTGGACCCGCCCGGCCCGAAGGCTCCGGCGTCCGTCCCGGTCGAGGACGCCTGGGTGGACGGCCCCGGCGGCCGCATCCACGCCCTGGTGCAGCGGCCGGCCGGGGCGAGCGGCCCGCTGCCCACGGTCTTCGAGATCCACGGCGGTCCGACCTGGCACGACGCGGACGCCTTCGCCGCGGGCCCGGCCGCCTGGGTCGACCACGGGTACGCGGTGGTGCGGGTGAACTACCGCGGTTCGACCGGGTACGGCCGGGAGTGGACCGACGCCCTCAAGCACCGCGTCGGCCTGATCGAGCTGGAGGACATCGCGGCGGTCCGCGCCTGGGCCGTGGAGTCGGGGCTCGCCGACCCCGCGCGGCTGGTGCTGGCCGGCGGCTCCTGGGGCGGCTACCTCACGCTCCTCGGCCTCGGGACGCAGCCCGGCGCGTGGGCGGTGGGCCTGGCGGCGGTACCGGTCGCGGACTACGTGACGGCGTACGAGGACGAGATGGAGGCCCTCAAGGCCCTGGACCGCACCCTCTTCGGCGGCTCGCCGGACGAGGTCCCCGACCGCTTCACGGTCTCCTCGCCGCTGACGTACGTGGACGACGTGCGGGCCCCGGTCTTCATCTCGGCGGGGGTGAACGACCCGCGCTGCCCGATCCGCCAGATCGACAACTACGTGGACCGGCTCGCCGCCCGGGACGCGCCGCACGAGGTGTACCGGTACGACGCGGGTCACGGCTCGCTCGTCGTGGAGGAGCGCATCAAGCAGGTCGGCCTCGAACTGGACTTCGCCGGCCGTCACTTGCCCGGCCCGCGGGGCTGAGAACCGCCCGGCGGGGGCCGCGGCGGGGCGCGGGGCACCGGACCCGTACCGTGTAGGTGTGTACCGGTTCCTGCTGACTCCCCGCTGGTGGGGGATCACGATCTTCGTCCTGCTCGCGGTCCCCGTCTGCGTCTTCATGGGCTCGTGGCAGCTCAGCCGCTTCGAGGACCGGGTGCAGGACCACCGCTCCGCGGGCGAGCGGACGACGGCGAACGAGAAGGCGGCCGCCGTGCCGCTCGCCTCGGTGCTGCCGGTGGACCAGAACACCTCCGGCAAGCGCACCACGGCGACCGGCCGCTACGGCAAGCAGTTCCTGGTGCCCGACCGCGACCTCGACCGGCGCACCGGCTTCTACGTCGTGACGCTCCTGAAGGTCGACGGCACCGGCAAGGCGCTGCCCGTGCTCCGCGGCTGGCTGCCCGGCGCGGCCTCCGCCGCGAAGGCGCCCGCCCCGCCCAAGGGCGAGGTCACCGTGGTCGGCGCGGTGCAGGCCTCGGAGTCCGCCGGGTCGGACGGCGTGAGCACCGCGGGCGGCCTGCCCGCGGGTCAGATCAGCATGATCAGCGCGGCGTCCCTGGTGAACGTGGTGCCCTACGACGTGTACGACGCGTGGGTCACGCTCGACCGGGCGGACGGGGCGATGACGCCGGTCCCGGCCGGCACCGCGCAGGGCAGCGGCCTGGACCTGAAGGCGTTCCAGAATCTCGGCTACACCGGCGAGTGGTTCGTCTTCGCGGGCTTCGTGCTCTTCATGTGGTTCCGGCTCGTCCGCCGCGAGGCCGAGGCTCTGCGCGACGCGGAGCTGGGACTCACCGAGGAGACGGCCTGACCGGGCGGGGCGCGGCCTACGACGCCGGCAGGACACCCGTGCGGTAGACGGTCCCGGCACACGCGTCCGGGATGGTCGCGGCGGCGCTCGGCGCCCCGGGCTCCGCGGTGTGCGACACGACCACGCTGCCGTCCGCCTCGTCGGTGCCGAGCTGCGCCGACAGGTTGGCGTCGGCCGTGGCGGTCCCGTCGGAGGGGCCCGTGCTGCTTGAGGGGGTCGGCGCGGGGGTCTCCGGGCCGCCGGTGCCCCCGGTGGTGGTGCCCGTCGCCGGGCAGGTCGCCGACGGCACCCAGGCGAACCGCACCTCGTAGGCCATGCCGGGCTCCAGGATGAGCTGGCCCGGCTCGGCCGAGGGGTCGGGCAGGCCGGTCGCCCGGTCGCCCGCCGTGTGGTCGACGACGGTGACCCTGGCCGGGTCGGCCGCGCCCTCGGCGATGGTGACCACGCTGCCGGGGCTGTCGACCGTGCAGTTGCCCGTCGAGCTGTTCGACACGCGGAACGAGCCGTAGACCGTGCCGCCGGCGTCGGGCTGGCCGACGCTCGCCACCGCCTCGCTCAGATCGTTCGCGTCGCAGGACGGGGAGCTGGCGGCGGCCGTGGAGGCGGGGCCCGGGCCGCCGGTGGCGCCGCCGCCCGCGCCCTTCCCCTTGCCGCCCTTGCCCTTGTCCTTCTTCCCGTCCTTGTCCTTGTCCGCGGCGTGGGACGGGGAGCCCGCGGCATCCTTGCCGCCGCTGCCGTCCGACGTGCCGGCGTCGGTACCGCCGTGCGTCGCCTCGCTGTGGCCGGCGATGGAGGGCCGGTCGGAGGAGCCGTTGTTCGCCACGTGCAGCACCGCGGGCACCGCCATCGCCACGAAGACCCCGGCGGCGACGGCGCCGACGAGGGCCTGCCGCTTGCGGGCCCTGCGGGCGGGCACCGCGCGGCGCAACTGGTCCAGGGCCTCGTCCGAGGGGTCGATCTCGGCGACGGCCTGGCGCATCAGGCGCCGCAGTTCCAGCTCGTCGTCGGCCGCCGCACCGGCCGGACGACGGGGTCCGTCGTTCACAGTTTCGTTCCCAGCGTGCTCGTCCTGCTCGTGCTTGCTGAACCGCTCGTGCGGCCCGTGGGCCCCGGCGCTCATGCCGGCGCCTCCATCGCGATGCGCAGGGCCGCGATCCCGCGGGAACCGTACGCCTTCACCGAGCCGAGGGATATCCCGAGCGCCTCGGCGACCTGCGCCTCGGTCATGTCGGCGAAGTACCGCATGACGAGGACCTCGCGCTGGCGGCGCTGGAGCCCGCGCAGGGCCGCCTTGAGGGCGTCGCGCTCCAGCAGGTCGTACGCGCCCTCCTCCGCGCTCGCCATGTCGGGCATCGGCTTGGTGAGGAGCTTCAGGCCGAGGATGCGGCGGCGCAGCGTGGAGCGCGAGAGGTTGACGACGGTCTGGCGCAGGTACGCCAGCGTCTTCTCGGGTTCACGGACGCGCTTGCGCGCGGAGTGGACGCGGATGAACGCCTCCTGGACCACGTCCTCGCAGGAGGCCGTGTCGTCCAGGAGCAGCGCCGCGAGCCCCAGCAGGGAGCGGTAGTGCGCGCGGTACGTCTCCGTGAGGTGATCGACTGTGGTGCCCGCCGTCGTCACCTCGTCAGCGCCCTGCTGCGCCGGGAGCTGCGCCGGCCGTGCCGCGGGCATGGGGGCGATCACCGGCATGCCGCCGGCCGCGCCCCCGCGGGGACGACGTGCCCCGAGGGGTGCGAGGGGGGGCCGCAGCGCCGCGCCTCTCGCCTGTACCGCTGTGAAGTCGAGTACCTCTGCCACGCCTGTTGGACACGCTTCCCCCCGTCAGGGTTGTACGCGTCGGGCGAGTCATTTGCGACAGACCTCGTCATCCCCACCGATGACGACCCGTCAAATGCCGACATGCGTACCTGCTCTTCCCCTAAGCCCCAATTGCCCTCTGCGTCCGGCCACTGCCTGATGACGACCGCTCACCCCCCACAAGACGACCGCAGAGACGCTCCCCGCCCTGCGTGCGGTTGCAGGACGGGGAGCGAAACTTCGGGCGATCAAGGTCTGGTTCCAGCGGTGCGGGCAGTGGTGTGGACCACTGCCCTCCACAGAACTCTCACAGATCCTACGAGTCAATCCGAATATGGGAAGGGGTTGCCCGGCAGACGGACGTCCGGAGAGGCGTAGATCACTTACAGGTGTCAGGAGCCGGTGAGTTCGGCGGCGACCAACTCCGCGATCTGCGCAGTGTTCAGGGCGGCGCCTTTGCGGAGATTGTCGCCGCAGACGAAGAGTTCGAGCCCCGCCGGGTCGTCGAGCGAGCGCCGCACCCGGCCGACCCAGGTCGGGTCGGTGCCGACCACGTCGGCGGGCGTGGGGAACTCTCCGGCGGCCGGGTTGTCGAAGAGGACGACCCCGGGCGCGGTCGCGAGGATCTCGCGCGCCTTGTCCACGGTGACCTCGCTCTGGAAGCGGGCGTGCACGGTGGCGGAGTGCGTCGTGACGACCGGTACCCGCACACAGGTGACGGCCACCGGGAGGTGGGGCAGGCCGAGGATCTTGCGGGTCTCGTCCCGCACCTTCATCTCCTCGGACGACCAGCCGTCCTCGCGCAGCGAGCCGGCCCACGGCACGACGTTCAGCGCGACGGGCTCGGGGAAGGGCCCGGTCCGCTCGCCGACGGCCCGGCGCACATCGCCCGGGCTGGTCCCCAGCTCGGTACCGGCGACCAGGGAGAGCTGGGCGCGCAGGGTCTCGACTCCGGCCCGGCCCGCGCCGCTGACCGCCTGATAGCTGGAGACGACCAGCTCGCTCAGGCCGAACTCGGCGTGCAGCGCGCCCACGGCCACGATCATCGACAGGGTCGTGCAGTTGGGGCTGGAGATGATCCCGCGCGGGCGCACGCGCGCGGCGTGCGGATTGAGCTCGGGGACGACCAGCGGCACCTGCGGGTCCGTCCGGAAGGCCGCCGAGTTGTCCACGACGACGGCCCCCTTGGCGGCGGCGACCGGCGCCCACTCGGCGGCGACCTCGTCGGGCACGTCGAACATGACGACGTCGACGCCGTCGAAGAGGGACTCCTCCAGGGCCACGACCTCGACCTCGGCGCCGCGCAGGGTGAGCTTGCGCCCGGCCGAGCGCGGCGAGGCGGCGAGCCGGATCTCGCCCCAGATGTCGGCGTGCTGCGACAGGATCTGCAACAGCACCGCGCCGACGCTCCCGGTCGCTCCCACGACCGCGAGCGTCGGACGCCCGGTGGAGTTCGGGGCCATCAGCGGCCGGTGCCTCCGTAGACCACGGCCTCGTCGGAGTCCGAGTCGAGTCCGAAGGCGGAGTGCACGGCGCGCACCGCCTCGTTCACGTCGTCGGCCCGCGTCACCACGGAGATGCGGATCTCGGAGGTGGAGATCAGCTCGATGTTGACGCCCGCGTCGGTGAGGGCCTCGAAGAACCCGGCCGTGACGCCCGGGTTGGTCTTCATACCGGCGCCGACCAGCGAGATCTTGGCGATCTGGTCGTCGTAGCGCAGCGAGTCGAAGCCGACGTTGGCCCGCTGCTTCTCCAGCGCGTCGATGGCCTTGCGGCCCTCGGTCTTGGGCAGCGTGAAGGAGATGTCGGTCAGACCGGTCGACGCCGCCGACACGTTCTGGACGATCATGTCGAGGTTGATCGCGGCGTCCGCGACGGCACGGAAGATCTTCGCGGCCTCGCCCGGCTTGTCCGGCACGCCCACCACGGTGACCTTGGCCTCGGAGGTGTCGTGCGCGACACCGGAGATGATCGCCTGCTCCACGGCCTTGTCCCCTTGCTGCTTCTTCTTCTCGATCGGCTCGTTGCTGACCCAGGTGCCCTGCAGCCCGCTGAAGCTGGAGCGCACGTGGATCGGGATGTTGTACCGGCGGGCGTACTCCACACAGCGGTGGAGCAGCACCTTCGACCCGGAGCTGGCCAGCTCCAGCATGTCCTCGAAGGAGATCCAGTCGATCTTCCGCGCCTTCTTCACGACGCGCGGGTCGGCGGTGAAGACACCGTCGACGTCCGTGTAGATCTCACAGACCTCCGCGTCGAGCGCCGCGGCCAGGGCGACGGCGGTCGTGTCCGACCCGCCGCGGCCCAGCGTCGTGATGTTCTTGCCCTCCTGGCTGACGCCCTGGAACCCCGCGACGATGGCGATGTTGCCCTCTTCGATGGAGGTCCGGATGCGCCCCGGGGTGACGTCGATGATCCGGGCTTTGTTGTGGACCGAGTCGGTGATGACGCCGGCCTGGCTGCCCGTGAACGACTGGGCCTCGTGGCCCAGGCTTTTGATCGCCATGGCCAGCAGGGCCATGGAGATCCGCTCCCCGGCGGTCAGCAGCATGTCGAATTCGCGCCCGGCAGGGATCGGGGATACCTGCTCGGCGAGATCGATCAACTCATCCGTCGTGTCACCCATCGCGGACACCACGACAACCACCTGGTTGCCGTTCTTCTTGGCGTCCACCACGCGCTTGGCGACCCGCTTGATGCCCTCGGCATCGGCTACGGAGGAGCCTCCGTACTTCTGCACGACAAGGCCCACGTGCGCTCCTCGCTCAGTCCGTCTGTCACCACATGTACGTATGCGTACTGCGGTCGGCTCAGTTTAACGAGCGGCCGAGATCCACCCCCGCCGTACCGCATCGTGAGATGTCCCGCTCACGGTGTGATCAACGAGGTTTCGGTTGCGGCTTCTGCGGCCACCCGGACAAGCTCATGCCCGGCGCCACCGGGGACAACCGGAAAGTGGGACAGGTCACGTGACCGGGCGCAGCCCCAGCGGGCCGCCGATCTCCTCCAGCATGACCTGGCCCGCCTCCTCCGCGAGGGTGTCCTCGGTGCGGGCGAGGTCCTCGTCCGTGTCCAGGCCGTCGAGGTCGTCGAGGGGCTGGTCGAGCCGGACGTGCGCCACCAGGGACTGCAGGGCGCGCAGGGTCGCGGAGGCGGTGGAGCCCCAGTTCGAGAAGTACGAGAACTGCCACCACCACAGCGCCTCGCTGACGCGGCCCGCGCGGTAGTGGGCCATGCCGTGGCGCAGGTCGGCGACGACATCGGTCAGGTCGTCGGAGATCCGGGCCGCGACCCGGGGCTTGCGCGGCTCGTAGGGGTCGAAGACCTCGGAGTACACGTCGACGGGCGCGAGCATCCGCGCCAGCCGCTCGCGCATCTCGTCCACGTCCAGCTCCGGGCCGAGGTCCGGCTCGTAGCGCTCGTCCGGGACGATGTCCTCGTGCGCGCCGAGCCGGCCGCCCGCGAGCATCAGCTGGGAGACCTCCAGGAGCAGGAAGGGGATCGCCGAGTCGGGCTCGTCGCCCTTGGCGATCTCGGTGACCGCGACGATGAAGGATTCGATCTGGTCCGAGATCTGGACCGCGAAGTCGTCCGGGTCCGGAGCGGTGGCGTGCAGCGTGGCGTCAGACATCTAGGAGTCGTCTCCCCTCGAAGGCCCGGCCGAGGGTCACCTCGTCCGCGTACTCCAGGTCGCCCCCGACGGGGAGGCCGCTGGCCAGGCGGGTGACCTTCAGGCCCATGGGCTTGATCATGCGGGCGAGGTACGTCGCCGTGGCCTCGCCCTCCAGGTTCGGGTCCGTGGCCAGGATGAGCTCCGTGACCGTCCCGTCGGCCAACCGTGCGAGAAGTTCTCGTATACGCAGGTCGTCCGGGCCCACGCCCTCGATCGGGCTGATGGCGCCGCCGAGCACGTGGTACTTGCCGCGGAACTCACGCGTGCGCTCGATGGCGACGACGTCCTTGGGTTCCTCGACGACACAGATGACGCTGGGGTCGCGGCGCGGGTCGCGGCAGATGCCGCACAGCTCCTCCTGCGCGACGTTCCCGCACGTCGCGCAGAAGCGGACCTTCGCCTTGACCTCCATCAGCGCCTGCGCGAGCCGCCGTACGTCGGTGGGCTCCGCCTGCAGGATGTGGAAGGCGATCCGCTGCGCGCTCTTGGGACCGACGCCGGGCAGCCTGCCCAACTCGTCGATGAGGTCCTGGACCACGCCTTCGTACACGGGTCGAACGCCTTCCGTAAGTGCTGCTGCGGTGCCTGGTACGTACGGTAGTCGGCGCCGGGCCTAGAAGGGGAGGCCCGGGATGCCGCTGCCGCCGCCCAGGCCCTGGGCGAGCGGGCCGAGCTTCTGCTGCTGGAGCGTCTGCGCGTTCTCGTTGGCCGCCTGGACCGCCGCGACCACCAGGTCGGCGAGGGTCTCGGTGTCCTCCGGGTCGACCGCCTTCGGGTCGATGACCAGGCCGCGCAGCTCGCCGGAGCCGGTCACCGTGGCCCGGACCAGGCCACCGCCCGCCTGGCCCTCGACCTGCGTCTGCGCCAGCTCCTCCTGGGCCACCGCGAGGTCCTGCTGCATCTTCTGGGCCTGCTGGAGCAGCTGCTGCATGTTGGGCTGGCCACCACCGGGGATCACGATCAGCTCCTGTTCCGCATGTGTCGCGTTACGTCGTTCGGCGGGCGGGCCGGCGGAGGCATCCGCGGGGCCGCGCCCATGAAACGAGCCTACGTGGTCCGGGAGGCGCGCGCCCCGGCACCTCGCTCTGCACTCTTTCGAGTGAGATGCGCCGCTTTCCTATACCTGATGAGGGCCCACGTCAGGGCGGAAAACCCGCGAAAGCGGGGCCTCGGCCACCCATTGGGCGGTAGGAAGATGCTGCACATTCAGCCCCATCCGTAACCGTCCGTAACCGTCCGTGACCAGATCGAGGGAGTGCCGGGTGAGTCAGCCGGAGATGCAGCCCGAAGGACCGCCCCAGGAGGGGCAGGGCGAGGGCCGGGGCTCTCCGGGCGATCTCACGGCCCGCGCGTTCCCGCTCGGCGACTGGGCCGAGCCCGCCGAGCGGCTCGACGAGCTGTACCGGTGGGTCGAGGACGGGGCGTTGCGGACCGCGGGCTGGTACCTCGCCGGGCGGCGGTGGAAGCGGCACGGTGCGCGGGCGCTGCGCGCCGGGACGGTGGCCGGGGCGCTCACCGGGGCCGTGCTGCCGCTGCTCGACCTGAGCGGGGTGCTGGGCGGCTCGGCTCCCTGGGGGTACGTCGCGCTGCTCCTCGCGGTGGCCTGCGCCGGCTGCGACCGTCACTTCGGCCTGACGTCCGGCTGGATGAGGGACGTGGCCACCGCGCAGGCGGTGCAGCGGCGGCTCCTGGCCCTGCAGTTCGACTGGGCCTCGGAGTGCGTGCGTGAGGTCCTCGGGCCGACGGAGGGCACGGCGAGCGAGGCCGCCGAGCGGTGCCTGTCGGTGCTGCGCCGCTTCTCGGAGGACGTGACGGAGCTGGTGCGGGCCGAGACGGCGGACTGGATGCTCGCGTTCCGCTCCGGCCCCGCGCCCCTGACCATGCAGGCCACGATCCCCTCCCCGGCCCGCCCCCCGGAGCCACCCCCGGGCCGCTTCCCACTCCCACCGAACGCCCGCCCGAACATGCCACGCCAGCGGCCCCCGGAGCCCCGCTAGACCCTCCGGGGGGAGCGGGACCAAGGGGGGCGGGGCCTATGGGGGCAGCGTCTACGGGGGGCGGGACCAATAGGGCGGGGCCTATGGAGGCAGCGCCTACCGAGGGGCGGGACCAATGGGGGCAGCGCCCCCCGCCCGGGCCTGCACACCCGCCGGGCCGGCATACGGGGGCGGGATCGACCCGGGGGGCCGCCCCGGAACGCGGGACCGCCAGATCCCGCCGGACCGCGCCCCGCCTCCAGGGGCGGGATCGATCCGGGGTGGTGGCCCCCGGAGCGCAGCACCGCCAGATCTTGCCGGGCCGCGCCCGGCCTACGGGGAGGGAAATAGACCCGGGGCTGTGGCCCCGAAGCGCAGGACCACCAGGTCCCGCCGGGCCGCGCCCGGCCCGTGGGGACGGGATCGACCCGGGGCGGTGGCCCCGAAGCGCAGCGCCGCCAGACCCCACCCGACCGCGCCCCGCCTGCGGGGACGGGATGGGCCCGGGGGGTGCCGTCCACCCGCCCGGGCCCGCACCCCGCCGGGCCGCGGGGAGGGGTGGGATCGGCCCGGGGCGGGGCACCGGAGCGCAGGGGCGTTAGATCCCGCCTGGCCGCCGGAGGCATAGGGTGCGGGCAGGACCAGCTCGCCAGCCGACCCGGGGGACCCGATCGTGCCCGCCTTCGACGGACCCGCCGTCACCCGCAACACCCTGCGCCGGCAGATCGCGGACGCGCTGCGCGACGAGATCCTGGCCGGCCGGCTCTGCCCCGGCCAGGAGTTCACCGTCAAGGAGATCGCCGAGGGGTACGGGGTGTCGGCGACGCCGGTGCGCGAGGCGCTGGTCGACCTCACCGCGAAGGGGCTGCTCGACTCCGCCGAGCACCGCGGCTTCCGCGTCCACGAGTACTCCCTGGCGGACTACCGCGCCATGGTCGAGGCCCGCAGCCTCGTCGCCGACGGCATCTTCCGGGGCCTGTCCGAGGGGTCCGACCCCCGGCTGCCGGTGGCCCTCGCCGGAGTGCGCCGCCGCGGCGAGGAGGCGGCCCGCGCCGCCGCGGCCGGTGACCTGACCGTCCTGATCGGCTACGACCTGCGGTTCTGGCGCGAACTCTCCGTCCTCTTCGGCAACGCCTACCTCTCCGACTTCTTCCACCGGCTGCGGGTCCAGTCCTGGATGTGCGCGGTGCCCTATCTGCGCCGCTGCGGCGACCTGCGGGGCAGCCTCTGGTCGGGCCATTGCGACCTCGTGGACGCCCTGGCCCGCCAGGACGCCCGCGAAGCGCACGCGATCGTCGCCGCGTACAACAACGACTCGCTGCGCCTGATCGAGCGCCTGGCGGGCATGGCGCAGGGCTGAGGCAGGGCCGGGGCGGGACCGCGGCCAAGGCCGGCAAGAGCGGGCTGCGCGGCGCCCTCGCGCATTACGCTGGCGTACGCCGTAAGCCCGCCGCGCAACCGGAGACCTGAGGAGCCCCCTTGGCCTGTGACCTGTGGCTCGTCCCCCTCGTCGACGTGCTGTGCCACAGCCCCGACAACCCCTTCGCCGAGGAACTCGCGCTCTACGACAAGGCGTTGCACGCGGCCGGCCTGCCCCCGGTACCGGTCTACGCGTACATGCCGGGGCTCTCCGGGGACGTGGCCCCGGTCGCGGGGTTCGACTACGACGCGCTGCACTTCCTGCGCCGGGCCTACCTGTTGCAGATGTGCGGCCTCGCCGTCACGCCGGTGGACGAACTGGGCGGGGACTACGAGCAGTTGCTGGAGATGTTCGAGCCGACGGCGCAGAGCTCGCACCTGGTGTGGCACTACGACCACGCGGGCGCGTACGTCCCCGTGGACTTCCCCGCGCCGCTGTCCAATGACGAACTCCTGGAGGACGGCGGCCCGTTGGGCTCCTCCCACGCGCTGCTGCGCGAACTGGAGTACGTGGCGCCCGCCATCGGGATAGACCCGGCGAACCCGCCCCGGCCGCCGGCGCCGCCATCCGCGCCGACCGCCCTGGAGGAACCGGCCGCGCCCGTGCCCCCCGGCGAGGGCCCCTTCGCGCGGGAGCGGCACGTCTGGCTGGGGCTGCACCAGGCCGCGACCCGCAGCCTGGCCCAGGGCTCGATGATCATCTTCAGCTGACGCCGGGACGGCGTGCGCGGGTGTCCGGCGCACGCCGCCCCGGCCCCGCGCTACGCCACGTGCTCGTCCGCCACGCCCAGCGCGGTGTCCAGGGCGGCCAGGCCCTCCTTGGCCTCGGCCTCCGTGATGTTGAGCGGCGGCACCACGTGGGTGCGGTTCATGTTCACGAAGGGCCACAGACCCTGCTTCTTCGCGGCGGCGGCGAACGCGGCCATCGGCGCGTTCGCCTCCCCGGCCGCGTTGTAGGGCACCAGCGGCTCCCGCGTCCGACGGTCCCGGACGAGGTCGAGCGCCCAGAACATGCCGACGCCGCGCACCTCGCCCACCGACGGGTGCCGCTCGGCCAGCTCCCGCAGCGCGGGCTCGATCACCTCCGAGCCCAGTTTCGCGGCGTGCGCGACGATGCCCTCCTCCTCCATCACGGTGAGGGTGGCGACGGCGGCGGCGCAGGCCAGCGGGTGCCCGGAGTAGGTGAGGCCGCCGGGGTAGGGGCGCTTGGCGAAGGTCTCGGCGATCGCGCCGGAGATCGCCACGCCGCCCAGCGGCACGTACCCCGAGTTCACGCCCTTGGCGAAGGTCAGCAGGTCGGGCGTGACGCCGTACAGGTCGGCGGCGAACCAGCTGCCGGTGCGGCCGAAGCCCGCCATGACCTCGTCGAGGACGAAGACGATGCCGTAGCGGTCGCACAGCTCGCGGACCCCGGCCAGGTAGCCCGCGGGCGGCAGCATGATGCCGGCCGTGCCCGGGACCGTCTCCAGGATGATCGCGGCGATCGTCGCGGGGCCCTCGAACTGGATGGTGGCTTCCAGGTGCTCCAGGGCGCGCTCGCACTCCTGCTCCTCCGTCTGCGCGTAGAAGCGCGAGCGGTACAGGAAGGGCGCCCAGAAGCGGACGACGCCGGCGGTGCCGGTGTCGTTGGCCCAGCGGCGCGGGTCGCCCGTGACGTTCACGGCCTGCTGGGTGCCGCCGTGGTAGGAGCGGTAGGCGGAGAGCACCTTCGGGCGGCCCGTGTGCAGGCGGGCCATCCGCAGGGCGTGCTCGACGGCGTCGGCGCCGCCGTTGGTGAAGAAGATCTTGTCGAGGTCGCCGGGGGTGCGCGCGGCGATGAGGCGTGCGGCCTCGGAGCGCGCCTCGACGGCGAAGGCGGGCGCGAACGTCGTCATGGTCGCGGCCTGCTCCTGGATCGCGGCGACGACCTTCGGGTGCTGGTACCCGATGTTCGTGTAGACGAGCCCGGAGGAAAAATCGAGGTAGCGGTTGCCGTCGTAGTCCCAGAAGTACGAGCCTTCGGCACCGGCGACGGCGAGCGGATCGATGAGCTCCTGTGCGGACCAGGAGTGGAACACATGTGCGCGGTCCGCGGCCTTCACGGCGGCGCCGACCTGGGGATTCGGCTGAGGGGTCATGGGCCCGAGGGTAAAGGCGACGGCTCCCGCGGCACTATCGGCGTCCTGTCTGTGGGACGGCGCCGAACACGACACCCTGTCGCCCCGGGCCCCGCCCCGCCGCGGCCGCCCGCACCGGTGCCCGCGCACCCGTTACAGAACCGAAGAAGCCAGTCATGTCCTCTCTGTCGTAAGTCCGCACTACTCTCAGTCTGTTGGGCACTTACGGGGGAGGGTGGCGCGACATGGAGAGGTCCGAGGGAAGCATCGGCGCGTACCGGTTGCTGGGGCGGCTCGGCGCGGGCGGTATGGGTGAGGTGTACCTGGCGCGTTCCGAGCGGGGCCGCACCGTCGCGGTGAAGGTGGTCCGCCAGGAGCTGGCCGAGCAGGAGGAGTTCCGGAGCCGGTTCAAGCAGGAGGTGCAGGCCGCGCGGCGGGTCGGCGGCGCCTGGACGGCGCCCGTGCTCGACGCGGACACGGACGCGGAGATCCCCTGGGTGGCGACGGGGTACGTCGCGGGCCCGGCCCTCCAGCAGGTCGTCTCGCACGACTACGGCGCGTTGCCGGAGCGCTCCGTGCGCATCCTCGCGGCGGGGCTCGCGCACGCGCTGAAGGACATCCACGCGGCGGGTCTGATCCACCGCGACCTGAAGCCGTCGAACGTGCTGGTCACCATCGACGGCCCGCGCGTCATCGACTTCGGCATCGCCCGCGCCCTGGAGACCGTCACCGACGGCGGTCTGACCCGCACCGGCGCGCTGGTCGGCTCGCCCGGCTTCATGGCGCCCGAGCAGGTGCGCGGCGACCGGATCACCCCGGCGTGCGACGTGTTCTGCCTGGGCTCGGTGCTGGCGTACGCGGCGACGGGCGCCCTGCCCTTCGGCACGTCCAACAGCGGGGTGCACGCCCTGATGTTCCGCATCGCCCAGGAGGAGCCGGACCTGGCGGCCCTCCCGGAGGGGCTGCGGGACTTGGTCCGGGACTGCCTGCGCAAGGACCCCGCGCAGCGGCCCACGCCGGCCGAGATCCTGGAGCGCACCGGCGCCGAGGACACCCTGGGCGACGGCGGCCGCACCCGCGACCCGTGGCTGCCCGGCGCGCTCGTCGCCCAGCTGGGCCGGCACGCGGTGCAGCTGCTGGACGTCGAGGACCCGGCGCCGGCGCCCGCGCCGGTCCCCGCCCCGGCGCTGCCGCCCGCGCCGTCGGCCGCGCCCGCGGCCGCCGCGGCGGCGGACTCCGGCTCGGTGCCACCCCCGCCGGGGACGCCGGGCGCCGCCCGGCTCAACCACCTGCCCACGATGGTCGTCGGCCAGGAGGCGCAGGCACCGCCGGCCCCGGGCCCGGTCGCGCGGCCCGCGCTGCCGCCCGCGCGGCCCGCACCCGATCCGGCCGGGTACGGCTACCCGCACCACGCGCCGCCGCCGCCCGGCTACGGCTATCCGCAGGGCGGCTGGAGCCACACCCCGCCGTACGGGCCGGGGACGGTGCCGCTGGTCGCGCCGCAGCCGCCGCCGCGGCGCGGGAGCCGCTCCTCGGCGGCGCTGATCGTGGTCGCGGTGATAGTGGCGCTCGGCGCGGGCGGCTCGGTCTACGCGCTGATGAAGGACGACGGTTCGACGGGCACGGCCGCCCAGGACGGCACGCTTTCCCCGTCACCGTCGGCCACGGCCCCCGTCCAGCCCGGCCCGGACGCGGCGACGCCCACGCCGGCGCCCTCCACGCAGCCGGAGAGCTCCCCGCAGACCGCGGCGGGCGAGATCCCCACTAAGTTCCTGGGCACCTGGACGAGCGGGATCGACAACGCGCGGGGCCACCACCCCCGGCGCATCGTCCTCCAGCAGGGCGCCACCGGCGACACGGTGCTCTCCATGACGGCCGACGGCACGCAGAACAACGGCGACTCCTACCACTGCGTGTTCCAGGGCAAGCTGACCTCGGCGACGGACTCCACGCTGCGTATCGGCGGCACCGACCCGGTGGTCGCCCAGCCGGCGTCCGCCTGCACTCCGGGCGAGCCGAGCACGATCACCTTCCTCTCCTCGGGGCAGCTGCGCCGCACCATGACCGACTCGGCCGGCAAGGAGCAGGTCCTGACGTACGACAAGTCGGACTGAGCGCCGCACGCGCCGCGCCCCGGCCCGCCGAAGCGGACCGGGGCGCGGTGGAGGCGGGCGGCCGAAGCCGCGCGCGGGCCGGTGGCCTACAGGAAGGAATTGATCTCGATGGTCTCGTCGCGGCCGGGACCGACGCCGATCGCCGAGATCGGGGCGCCGGACATCTCCTCCAGCGCCTTGACGTAGTCCTGCGCGTTCTTCGGCAGGTCCGCGAAGGTCTTCGCCTTGGTGATGTCCTCGGACCAGCCCGGCAGCATCTCGTAGACCGGCTTCGCGTGGTGGAAGTCGGACTGCGAGTACGGCAGCTCCTCGACGCGCTTGCCGTCGATCTCGTAGGCGACGCAGACCGGGATCTGCTCCCAGCCGGTGAGGACGTCGAGCTTGGTGAGGAAGAAGTCGGTGAGGCCGTTCACGCGGGTCGCGTAGCGGGCGATCACCGCGTCGAACCAGCCGCAGCGGCGGTCCCGGCCGGTGGTCACACCGCGCTCGCCGCCGATGCGGCGCAGCGCCTCGCCGTCCTCGTCGAACAGCTCGGTCGGGAACGGGCCCGCGCCGACGCGCGTCGTGTAGGCCTTCAGGATGCCGATGACGCGGCTGATCTTCGTCGGTCCGACGCCGGCGCCCGTGCAGGCGCCGCCCGCGGTCGGGTTGGACGAGGTGACGAAGGGGTACGTGCCGTGGTCGATGTCGAGCAGCGTGCCCTGGCCGCCCTCGAAGAGCACGACCTTGTCGTCGTCGAGCGCCTTGTTGAGGATCAGGGTGGTGTCGGCGACGTAGCCCTTGATCTGCTCCGCGTAGCCGAGCAGCTCCTCGACGACCTGCTGGGTCTCGATGGCGCGGCGGTTGAAGACCTTGGTGAGCAGCTGGTTCTTGCCCTCCAGGGCCGCTTCGACCTTCTGGGTGAGGATCGACTCGTCGTAGAGGTCCTGGACGCGGATGCCGACGCGGTTGATCTTGTCCGCGTAGGTCGGGCCGATGCCGCGCCCGGTGGTACCGATCTTGCGCTTGCCGAGGAACCGTTCCGTCACCTTGTCGACGGTCACGTTGTACGGCGTGATGATGTGCGCGTTGCCGCTGAGCAGGAGCTTGGACGTGTCGACGCCGCGCTCGTTCAGACCGCTCAGCTCGGAGAGCAGGACCGACGGGTCGACGACGACACCGTTTCCGATGACCGGTGTGCACTCCGGCGAGAGGATTCCGGAAGGGAGGAGGTGCAGCGCGTACTTCTGGTCGCCGACGACGACCGTGTGGCCGGCGTTGTTGCCGCCTTGGTAGCGCACTACATAGTCCACGGATCCACCGAGCAGGTCGGTGGCCTTTCCCTTGCCTTCGTCACCCCACTGAGCACCGAGCAGCACAAGTGCGGGCACAGGCGTACACCCCTTCCGGGCGGGGCATGTCCAAGGTCAGGGGTCGCAGCCACTGATGAGTGCGGAAGCCTTGGGGTGCCCCGGAATAGACGAAGCCCCTGGCGCAATAGCGCAAGGGGCTCTTGCACAAAGATGCTACCCGAGGAAGCGAGGCACGGCCGAGGTGGCGGCTTTGGACCATCCCATTGACCGGACGGACGAGGGGCTGTCACGGCAGGTTCTGGTGCTCGTGGACCCCCTCGCCCGGCGTACGGACGGGGAGTCCGTGCGGATCGCCAAGGACGTGCTGTGCGCGGGCGCCGCCGTCCGGGTGTGCCTGCCCGAGGGACCGGAGGAATTCGCGAAAGCGCTGGCCAGACGGGGTGCGAGGCGGCCCGTGGTGATCGGCGACGACCGGGCGCTGCTGCGGGCGGTGACCCTGCTGCACCGGGAGCGGGAGCTGTCCGGGGCGGTGCTCTCGATGGTCCCGGTGGGCGGCGCCGTCTCCCTCGCGCACGCGCTCGGAATTCCCGCGCAGACGGTGGCGGCGGCGCGCGCCGCGCTGGACGGGACGGAGCGCCGGCTCGATCTGCTGGTCGACGACAGCGACGGGGTGGTGCTCGGGGAGCTGCGGATCCCGCCGGTCGTCGCGCCGGTCGCCGGGGCGGACGGCGCGGCGCCCTGGCTGCGTACGTGCCGTTCACTGGTCCGCACCCTCGGCGCCCGCCCCGGGCGTCCGGCGGCGCCCCCGTCCGGGGCGCCGGCCCGGCTGCGGGTGGAGGCGGACGGGGTGACGCTGGCCGACCTCGACGAGCCGGTGGAGGGCGTCTCGGTGGGCCCGGCCACGGGTACGGGCCTGGCGCGGGTCGAGGTGCGGCGCACGGCGGGGGCGCCGCCGCTGCGCGTGGCGGCCCGCACGGTCAGCGTCTCCGGACCGGACTTCCGCTACCGCGCGGACGATCTGTCCGTCGGCGGCCCGGTCCGCCGACGGACCTGGACGGTCCAGGTGTCCGCGTGGGGTCTGGCCCTGCCCTGAGCGCGCCGCGCCGCCGGCCCGGACCGAGCGCCGTGCGGCGCGGGCCGTCCAGCACAGGGCAAGCTGAGCAAGGGGCTCGCCCGGAGCTGGGGGCCGCGCCCCCGGAGCCACCCGTCCGCGCGGAGCCCGCCCCCGCCCACCCCCGCAACGCACCCGGCCCTAGTCCAGGCCGAGCGTCTTGCGGTGCGCCCGCCAGCGCTCCATCAGGCCGCCCAGCTCGCTCTGGACGAACTCGAAGAATGCCAGCGTCTCGCCGAGGCGGCGGCCAGGACCGGACGCGGCGCCGAAGCTGTCGACGCCGTCGGCCAGCGCGTCGATCCAGCCCTTGAGGACGCTGTCCCGGCTGGCCAGCGTCTCGTACCACTGGTTGGCGTGTACCCGGAACAGGTCGCGCCGCGTCCCGGGCTCCCGCTCGCGCGTGACCATGTGCACCTGCGTCAGGTAGCGCACCGCGCCGGAGACCGCGGCCGGGCTGACCCGCAGCCGCTCCCCCAGCTGCGCCGCGGTCAGCGCGCCGTCCTCGGAGGAGAGCAGCGCCGCGAAGACCCGCGCGGGCATCCGCGGCAGCCCCGACTCGACCAGCCGGCCCGCGAACCGCTCGACGAAGCGGGAGGCGGCGGCCGCGTCGGCGGTCTCCTGCGCGGGCCCGGCGTCCTGGCTCATGTCCCGATCATCTCCCCTGCGTCTGCCCCGGCCGTTGCCATGCCCGGGAGTTTATACGCTTCCTTAACTTCACAAGTTTGTGAAATCCGCGTACGTTCAAAAACATGACGAAGGCAATCACGGTCTCCGGACTGCACAAGTCGTTCGGCGGGACGCGGGCCCTCGACGGCCTCGACCTGGAGGTCGCGGCCGGCGAGGTGCACGGCTTCCTCGGGCCGAACGGTTCGGGGAAGTCCACCACCATCCGGGTCCTGCTCGGCCTGCTGCGCGCCGATTCCGGCGCCGCCCAGCTGCTCGGCCGCGACCCCTGGGCCGACGCCGTCGAGCTGCACCGCAAGGTCGCTTACGTCCCCGGCGACGTCACGCTGTGGCGCAACCTCAGCGGCGGCGAGGTCATCGACCTGTACGGGCGGCTGCGCGGCGGCCTCGACGCGCGGCGCCGGGCGGAGCTGCTCGAACGCTTCGAGCTCGACCCGGCCAAGAAGGGCCGTACGTACTCCAAGGGCAACCGGCAGAAGGTCGCGCTCGTCGCCGCCTTCGCCGCGTCCGGCGTCGACCTGCTCATCCTGGACGAGCCGACCTCCGGGCTCGACCCGCTGATGGAGGAGGTCTTCCAGGCCTGCGTCCAGGAGGCGGCGCGTGAGCGCGGCCAGACGGTGCTGCTCTCCTCGCACATCCTCAGCGAGGTCGAGGAGCTGTGCGACCGCGTCAGCATCATCCGCCGGGGCCGGACCGTGGAGAGCGGCACCCTCGCCCAGCTGCGGCACCTGACGCGCACCAGCGTCACCGCCGACCTCGCCTCCCCCGCACGGGGGTTGGCCGCTCTGCCCGGCGTGCACGACCTCGACGTCCAGGGCGACCGGGTCAGGTTGCAGGTCGACACCGCCGGACTCGACGCGGTGCTGAAGGCGCTGACCGCGGCGGGCGTGCGCACGCTGACCAGCACGCCGCCGACCCTGGAGGAGCTGTTCCTGCGGCACTACCAGGAGGAGGCGCCCGGCGCGCGGCAGGGCCGGGCCCCGCTGGACGAGGCGGTGTCCCGGTGACCGCCCTCGCTCCCGCCCGGGCCGGCGCCGGCCCGCGCACCGGCGGCGGACGTCATCTCGCGGGCACCGGCGCCCTGTTGCGGCTCGCGCTGCGCCGGGACCGCGTGCTGATCCCCGTCTGGGTCGCCCTGATCGCGGTCATGGTGCTCTCCATGCCGAACTCGCTCCAGAGCGTCTACGGCACGGCCGCCGAACGCGCCGACGTGCTGCGCACCATGAACACCAACGGCTCGATGCGCGCCATGTACGGGCCGGTCTTCGCCGACTCCCTGGGCGCGCTGACGGCCTGGCGCATCGGCACGATCGCCGCGGTGCTCACCGCCGTGATGAGCCTGCTCATCGTCGTCCGGCACACCCGGGACGAGGAGGAGAGCGGCCGCCAGGAGCTGGTCTCCTCCGCGGTGGTCGGGCGCCGGGCCCCGCTGACCGCCGCGCTGCTCGCGGCCGCGGTGGCCGACGGCGTGCTCGTGCTGCTGCTCACGGCCGGCCTCGCGGCCCAGGGAGCCGCCGGGGCGCTCGCGTTCGGCCTCGCCGTCGGCGGCGCCGGGATGGTCTTCGCCTCGATGGCGGCGATCGTCGCGCAGTTCACGCAGGGCGCGCGGCTCGCGCGGGGCGGGACGGCGGCGCTGCTCGGCGCGGCGTTCGTCCTGCGGGCGGCCGGTGACGCGGGGACCGGCGGCGGTTCCTCCCCGCTGACCTGGCTCTCGCCGGTCGGCTGGGCCGAGCACGTCCGGGCGTTCGCCGGTGAGCGGTGGTGGGTGCTGCTGCTGTTCGCCGGGGCGGTGGCCGCGCAGGGCGCGGTGGCGTACGCGCTGGCCGGGCGGCGCGACGTCGGCATGAGCTTCCTGCCGAGCCGCCCCGGGCCCGCGCACGGGCGGCTGCGCTCCGCGGGCGCCCTGGCCTGGCGGTTGCAGCGCGGCAGTGTGGCCGGCTGGTCGGCCGCCTTCCTCGCCGCGGGCGCCGTCTTCGGCGGGATGACCCAGGGCGCGGCCGACCTCGTCGGCGACAACCAGGACACCATCGACATCATCGAGCGGATGGGCGGCCGCTCCGGCATCACCGACGCCTTCCTCGCCACGGTGGCCGGGATGCTCGGGATGGTCGCCGCGCTGTACGTCGTCCAGTCCGTGCTGCGGCTGCACGGCGAGGAGACCTCGCAGCGGGCGGAGCCGGTCCTGGCGGGCGCGGTGGGGCGGCTCGGCTGGGCCGCGGGCCACCTGGTGACCGCCTTCGCGGGCGCCGCGCTGATCCTGCTGCTCGGCGGAGCGGGCATGGCGCTCGGGTACGGCGAGGACGGCGTCGCCGTCCTCGGGGCGTGCCTCGTCCAGCTCCCGGCGGTCTGGGTGGTCGGCGGCCTCGCGGTCCTGCTGTACGGGTGCGCGCCCCGCCTCGCGCCGGCCGCGTGGGGCGTGGCGGGCGCGGCGCTGCTGCTCGGCTGGATCGGCCCGGCCCTCAAGGTCCCCCAGGCCGTCCTCGACCTCTCCCCGTACGGCCACCTGCCGAAGCTGCCGGGCGCGGCGATGGCGTGGGGCCCGGTGCTGGTGCTGACGCTGCTCGCGGCCGCGCTGGTGGCCGCGGGGCTCATGGGGCTGCGCCGCCGGGACCTGACCGCCTGAGCGCGGAACCCCGGCGGGGGCGGCAGGCGTCCACGGACCATGGGACAACGGACGCAGGCGGCGGCCGGCTGCCTGGTCGCGCTCGCCGGACTCGGGGCCGGGCTCGCGGTGTGGGCCGGGCGCGCGCGGGGCCGGGTGCACCGGTTCGAGCAGGGGCCCGACTGGCGGGTGTTCGTCGTCGAGCTGCCCCTGTGCGTGGTCGGCGGCGTCGGCGCGGGGGCGCTGGCCGGCGCCCTGCTGCACCGGCTGTTCAGAGCGCGACGGGCAGCTCCGCCAGGCCCCTGATCACGAAGCCGGGCTTGCGGGAGGGCTCGGCGGCGACGCGCAGGGTCGGCGCCTGGTTGAGCAACGCCCGCAGGGAGGCGGCCAGTTCGATGCGGGCCAGGGACGCGCCGATGCAGTAGTGGATGCCCGCGCTGAAGGAGATGTGCGGATTGTCGGCGCGGCTCAGGTCGAGCCCTGCCGGGTCGGTGAAGACCGCCGGGTCGTGGTTGGCCGAGCCGAAGAGGAGGGCCACTTCGGAGCCGCGCGGGAGGGTGACGCCGGCCAGCTCGATGTCGTCCAGGACCCAGCGTTCGAAGAGCTGGAGCGGGGTGTCGTGGCGCAGCAGCTCCTCGACGGCGCGCGGGACCAGGGTGTGGTCCGCGCGCAGGGCCGCCAGTTGGTCCGGGTGGCGGAACAGGGCCCACCAGCCGTTCACGGTGGCGTTGACGGTGGCCTCGTGCCCGGCGTTCAGGAGCAGCACGCAGGTCGAGATCATCTCCTGTTCGGTGAGCCGGTCGCCGTCCTCGTCGTGCGCGGCGATCAGCCCGGAGATCAGGTCGGCGGCGGGGCGGCGGCGCCGCTCGGCGATCAACTCCCGCAGGTAGGCGGTGAACTCGACGGAGGCGCGGACCGCCGCGCGGGCCGTGTCCGGCGCCGGGTTCAGCTCGTACATGCCGCAGATCGCCGCCGACCAGGGGCGCAGCAGCGGGCGGTCCGCCGACGGGATGCCGAGCATCTCCGCGATGACGGCGACGGGCAGGGGTTCGGCGACGGCCGTGAGCAGGTCGCCGCCGCCGTCCGCGACCAGCGCCGCCACCAGGTCCCCGGCGAGCCGCTCCACGTACGGGGTGAGCCGTTCGACCGTGCGCGGGGTGAACGCCTTGGCGACGAGCCGGCGGATGCGGGTGTGGTCCGGCGGTTCGAGGTCGAGCATGCCGTGGTCGTTGAGGGTGTGGAACGGCTCGTGCTCGGGCGGCGGTGCGCAGCGGCCGAACTCCTCGTGCGCGTACCGGTGTTGATAGGTGCGGCCGAGGCGGCGGTCGCGCAGCAGCGCCGAGACGTCCGCGTGGTGCGGGACCAGGTACTGGCGCGTGGGCTCGAACCAGTGGACCCGTCCGGCCGCGCGCAGCGCCGCGTACGCGGGGTACGGGTCGGCGACGAAGGCCGGGGACCACGGGTCGAAGGCGGACGGGACCGCGTCGGCACTCATGCGCCGACGCTAGCCCGCTCACCCGGGGGTGACCAGACGCGCTTCGTAGGCGAAGACGGCGGCCTGCGTGCGGTCGCGCAGCCCCAGTTTGACCAGGACGCGGCTGACGTGGGTCTTGATCGTCGACTCGGCGACGACGAGCCGCTCGGCGATCTCCGCGTTCGACAGGCCCTGGGCGATGAGGACGAGCACCTCCGTCTCGCGGTCGGTCAGCTCGCCGTACGCCTGCGGGTTCTGCACGGCGGGCAGCTTCGGGATCTCCGACAGCTTGGCGAACTCGGTGATCAGGCGGCGGGTGACCGACGGCGCGAGCAGTGCCTCGCCGCTCGCCACCACCCGTACGCCGTCGGCCAGCTGGCGGGCCGAGGCGTCCTTGAGGAGGAAGCCCGAGGCGCCCGCGCGCAGCGCCTGGTACACGTACTCGTCGAGGTCGAAGGTGGTCAGCACGAGGACCCGGGCGCCCGCGTCGGCCGCGACGATCTCGCGGGTCGCCTCGATGCCGTTCAGCTCGGGCATGCGGATGTCCATGAGGACGACGTCGGGGCGCAGTTCGCGGACCCTGGCGACCGCCTCGATCCCGTTGACCGCCTCCCCGACGACCTCGATGTCCGGCATCGCGCCGAGCAGGACCGAGAACCCCTCGCGCACCATCATCTGGTCGTCGGCGATCAGTACCTTGATCATGCGTCCGCTCCGCCGGTGCGCTCACTGCTCGCGTCGTCCGGCTCGCGCCGCTCGGGCACGTGCGCGGCGACCGGCACGAAGACCGTGATCTCGTAGCCGCCGTCCTCGGTCCGGCCGGCCGTCATCTCGCCGCTGAGCATCGAGACGCGTTCGCGCATGCCGGTGATGCCGTGCCCGGCGCCCGGCGAGGGCTTGGCGAGCGCGTTCGGCCTGCCGTTGACGATGCGCAGGCCGAGACCGCCGAGGACGTACGACACCTCGACCGCCGCCGCCGCGCCCGGCGCGTGCCGCAGCACGTTGCTGAGCGCCTCCTGCACAATCCGGTACGCCGACAGCTCGACGCCCTGCGGCAGCTCGCGGACGGCGCCCGTGACGGCCTTGGTGACGGTCAGGCCCGCGTCCCCCACGTTCTCCAGGAGCTTGTCGAGGTCGGCGAGCGTGGGCTGCGGCGCCTCGGGGGCCTCGTAGTCCTCCGCGCGTACGACGCCGAGGACGCGGCGCAGTTCGGTCAGGGCCGCCACCGCGTTCTCCCGGATCGTGGCGAAGGCCTGCTCCAGTTCGGGCGGCGGGTTCTCCACCCGGTAGGGCGCGGCCTCCGCCTGGATCGCCACGACCGACATGTGGTGGGCGACGACGTCGTGCAGTTCGCGGGCGATGTTCGTGCGCTCCTCCAGGAGCGTGCGCTTGTCGCGCTCGACGGCGGTGACCGTGCGCTCCTGGACGACCTGGCGCTGGGTGGTGCGGTTGACCTGGACCAGGGTGACGATCGCGACGGCGACCCCGGAGAGGACCAGCATCGGCACGGTGACGCCGGCGTCCAGGCCGCCCATGACCTCGCCGGCCAGGACCGAGTACACGGCGCTGAGGGCCCACATCCAGGCCGCCGTGCGGGGCCGGGTGCGGGCGGCGACCACCATCATCACGGCGGTGTGGCCCACGATGCTGGCGGACGACCACGGGTAGAGGCCGTCGCTCGTCCACACGACCAGGACGGGGGCCGCCGCGAGCGAGAGCCACCAGGCGAGGACCGGCCGCAGCAGGGTGAGCGCCACCGGCACCGCCGCGCAGAGGCCGGCCGCGGTCGCCACGAACGCGTCGGTGTACATGCCGGTGCTCGCCACGGCCACGAAGAACGTGATCAGGGCCAGGAAGAGCACCACGGCGTGCGGGAAGTACCGCAGGTACCGGCGGGTACGCGCCGGGAACAGCCGGGTCCAGGGACCGTCCGCGGCCGCCTCGGGCAGCGGGCGGTAGGCGGGCACGTCCCGGAACAGGTCCTCGCGCAGCCCGTGCAGCGCCGAGCGCGCGAGGCTGAACTCGGGGCTGCGGTCGCGGGGCACCCCGGAGGTGGTGGTCGTCTCGGTCATGGTCCGACGGTACGGTCCCGGGCGGGGCCCGGTCGTCCCCAGCCAGACGGGTCCCGCGCCTCCGCCGTGAGTACTACGCGGCGCCGCCCGGGCCGGCGCCCCGCTCCTCACCAGGCCAGTTGTGCGATCTCCTCCGCGACGACGGCGCAGGCGTCCGCCGCCGGGTCGATCAGCGGGAAGTGCCCGACGCCCGCCAGGTACGTGACGCCCACCACCTCGCCCGCACGGGCCGCCGCGTCCGCGTACGCCTCGGCCACCGCGTGCGGCACCGTCGTGTCCGCGCGGCCCTGGACCAGGGTCGTCGCGATGCCGGTGGGCAGCAGGGCGGCCGGGTCGGCGAAGGGACGCCGCGCCTCGAACAGCTCGCCCTCGCCGCCGAGGAGCTGGGCGCTCGCCCCGCCGCACACGCCGAGCTTCTGGGCGAGCGCCAGGTCCGCGAGGGGGGCCAGCGCCACGACCCCGCGCAGGGCGGGCGGCGCGGGGGTGTACCAGGGCGCGTCCGCCGGCAGGACGTGCCGGGCGGCGGCCCACAGCGCGAGGTGGCCGCCGGCCGAGTGGCCGGTGATCACGGTGCGCCGCGGGTCGGCGGCGGGCAGATGGCGCGCGACGAGGGCGGGCAGGGCGTCGAGCGCGGCCGCCACGTCGTCGAAGGTCTCCGGCCAGCGTCCGGCCACCGGTCCGTCGGCACCCTGGTGCGGCAGCGGGCTGCCGCGGCGGTACTCGACGTTGGCGACGGCGAAGCCGCGCCGCGCGAGGAAGCCGGCGAACGGGCTCACGTGCCGCCGGTCGTACGGCGCCCGCCACGCGCCGCCGTGCAGGACCACGACCAGCGGGGCGGCGCGCACCTCGTCGCGGGGCGCGTAGAAGTCGACGACCTGATCCGGGTGAACGCCGTACGCGGCGGTGACGTCCGGCGGGACGGCGGGGTGGGAGAAGGCCGAGGCCTCCTCCGCCGCGTCGCGCGCGGTGGCTTCGTCCGCCATGCTCCAACCTCTCGACGTAGCAGTGCGTTTGCGCGGGCCACCGGGGGACCGGCAGCGCTCCGGCGGGGTAAGCGGACGCTACCAGGCCCATGACATGCGCCGACCCGCGCAGTCACGGGTAAACGGTCCCGCGGTTCCGTTACCCTGGCGGTCATGAGCAGCGATCCCGAACCCGGCACGCTCCGCCCCGGTGGCCGCACGGCCCGGGTCCGCGCCGCGGTGCTCGACGCCGCCGGTGACGTCCTGGCCGAGCAGGGCTTCGACCGGCTCGACCTGGCCGACATCGCGCGCCGCGCGGACGTCGGCAAGACCACGGTGTACCGGCGCTGGTCCTCCCCGGCCGGCCTTGTCGCCGACCTGCTCGCACAGATGGCCCAGGAGTCGCTGCCGCGCACCACCACCGGTTCGCTCCGCGGCGACCTCACCGCGAACGCGCGGCTGGTGCGCACCACGCTCGCGGACCCGCGCCAGGGGCCCCTCTTCCGTGCCGTGATCGCGGCGGCGGCCTGCGACGCGCGCACGGCCGACGCGCTGCGCCGGTTCTACGAGGTCCGGGTCGCCGAGTGGGCGCCCTGCGTCGAGGAGGCCGCCGCCCGGGGCGAGGTGCCGGCCGGGACCGACGCGGCGGAGGTCGTCCGCGCGGTCTCCGCCCCGCTCTACTACCGCCTGCTGACGACGGGGACCGCGCCCACCGAGGCGGACGCGGCCCGGGCGGTGGCCGCCGCCGTGGCGGCGGCCGAGGCCGGCGTCTACGTCAGCCGGCTGTCTCCGCCAGCACCCGCGCCGCCCGCTCCACCTCGGCGAAGCCCAGGTACAGCGGCGTGAAGCCGAACCGCAGCACGTCCGGTGCCCGGTAGTCACCGACCACACCCGCCGCGACGAGCCGCTCCATGACCGCGCCGGCGTCCGCGCACCGCAGCGCCACCTGGCTGCCCCGCTCGGCGTGCGCCACCGGGGTCACCGCCTCGACCCGCCCTGCCGGGACGTACGCCTCGACGCACTCCAGGAAGAAGTCGGTCAGGGCGAGGGACTTGGCGCGCACCGCCGCGATTGAGACGTCCGGGCGCGACCACACCTCCAGGGCCGCCTCCAGAGCCAGCATCGACAGGATGTCCGGCGTCCCCACCCGCCCGCGCACCGCGCCGTCGGCGGCCTCGTACTCCGCGCGCATCCCGAACGGCTCGGCGTGCGAGTTCCATCCCGGCAGCGGCGAGTCGAACGCCGCCTGGTGCGCGCCGCGCACGTACAGGTACGCGGGTGAACCCGGGCCGCCGTTCAGGAACTTGTACGTGCAGCCGACCGCGAGGTCGACCCCGTGCGCGTCCAGGCCGACCGGCAGCGCGCCCGCGCTGTGGCACAGGTCCCAGACGCTCACCGCACCCGCCGCGCGGACGGCCGCCGTCAGCGACGGCAGGTCGTGCAGCCGCCCGGTGCGGTAGTCGACGTGGTTCAGGAGCACGGCGGCGGTACGCGAGGTGAGGGCGCCCGGCACCTCGCCCGGGGCCACCGCCCGCACCGTGCACCCCGTCAGCCGGGCCGCGGAGGCGGCGATATAACCGTCCGTGGGAAAGGTGGCCGCGTCCACGAGGATCTCGTCGCGCCCCTCCCCCGCCAGGCGCACCGCGCCCACCAGCGCCTTGAACACGTTGACGCTCGTGGAGTCGCCGACCACGATCTGGCCGGGCGCCGCGCCGACCAGCGGCGCGATCCGGTCCCCGATCCGCTCCGGGGCGGTCCACCACCCGGACTCGCTCCAGGAGCGGATGCGCAGCTGCCCCCATTCGCGGCGCACGACATCGTCGAGGCGGCCGGGGACGTTCGCGGGCAGCGCGCCCAGCGAGTTCCCGTCCAGGTAGACCCCATCGCCAGGGTCGTCCAGCACGAAGTCGGCGCGCACCGCGGCCAGCGGGTCGGCGGCGTCCAGCTCGCGCGCCCGCTCCCGAAGGTCAGACATGGGACCTCGCCGTCCACAGCTCGGGGAACACGGTCTTCTGCGCGCGCTTCTCCAGCCACGCCACCCCGGCGGAGCCGCCGGTGCCGGTCTTGGACCCCATGGCACGGCGCGTGGCCACCAGATGGTCGTTGCGCCAGCGCCACACCAGCTCGGCGACGTCGGTCAGCACCTCGCCGAGCCGCGCCAGTTCGGCGCTCTCGTCACCCGCGTACAGCTGCGTCCAGACGGCCTCGACCTCGGGCGAGGGCTCGTAGCGCCGCGACACGTCCCGCTCCAGGACCGCGCGCGGCACCGCGTGCCCGCGCCGGGCGAGTAGCCGCAGCACCTCGTCGTAGAGGCTGGGCTCGTGCAGCGCCTTCTCCAGCTCGGCGTGGACCCGGGGCGCGCCCCGGTGCGGCACCAGCATCGACGCCGACTTGTCGCCGAGCAGGAACTCCATCCGCCGGTACATCGCCGACTGGAAGCCGGAGCCCTCGCCGAGCGAGGACCGGTAGGAGTTGAACTGGGCCGGGGTGAGCCCCGACAGCGGCCGCCACGAGGCGTTGAGCGCCTCCAGCTCGCGCAGCGAGCGCTTCAGCGCGGCGACGGCGGTCGGCACGTCGTCCTCGGCGAGGGCCGCGGTGGCGGTCTGCCACTCGTGCACGATGACGGTGAACCAGAGCTCCATCACCTGGGTCGTCACCAGGAAGACCATCTCGCCGGGGTCGTCCGAGCGCAGGTGCTGGAGGTGGGTGAGGACATCGGCCTGGACGTAGTCCTCGTACGGCGTGGTGCCCGCGAAGTCGAGATGCGGTGTCGCTTCCGCGTCATGGGACATCGCTGTCTCCTGAATGTGTATCCGGGTAGCGGTCCGCCCTGCCGTTACCGGCACGGGGCCCCGGTCCCCACCGCGCATCCTTCACAATGGTCCCCCACCACGGCAAGGCCCGCCTGACCACCGGCGGGCCCCACCGTCGGTGACCGCTCAGCCCAGGGTCTGCGCCGCCGCCGGCGAGGAGTCCTTGAGGAACTGCGCGCAGCGCTCGTGCTCCTCCCGCTCGCCGATGGAGCCGGCGGCGCGGGCGAGGGCGTGCAGGGCGCGCAGGAAGCCGCGGTTGGGCTCGTGCTCCCACGGCACGGGCCCGTGGCCCTTCCAGCCGCTGCGCCGCAGGGAGTCGAGCCCGCGGTGGTAGCCGGTGCGCGCGTAGGCGTACGACTCGACGACACTGCCCCGCTCGAACGCCTCGTCGGCGAGCTGTGCCCAGGCGAGCGAGGAGGTCGGGTACTTGGCGGCCACCTCCGCCGGCGGCGTACCGCCCGCGAGCAGCTCGCGCGGCTCCGGGTCGTCGGGCAGGTGGGTCGGGGGCGGTCCCCCGAGCAGGTTCTCGTGAAGGCTCATGGTTTCCAGTCTGCGCCATCCGGGCGTCTGTCCTTCACGTGGGTGATCAGTCACGCCCCGTGACGGTGCGCACCCCGCGCACCAGCGCGTCGATGCCCGCCTCGGCCTTGCTCCGCGGGCAGCCGAGGTTGAGCCGCACGAAGCCGGGCGCCCCGTACGTGCCACCTGGCATGACGGCGACCTTCTCCTGCTCGACGAGGACGCGCTGGAGTTCGTCGTCGGCGCTCACGCCGAGGGGCCGCAGGTCGATCCAGGCCAGGTAACCGGCGTCCGGGATCGCCCACTTCAGCTCGGGGAAGGCCGCGCCGAGCCGCTCCTGGAGCAGCCGCAGATTGCCGTACGTGTAGGCGCGCAGGGCGTCCAGCCACGCGCCGCCCTCGCGGTAGGCCGCGATGTGGGCCGTCAGCGTGAGCACGGCCGGGGAGGCGAGCCCCTCCCCGGTGTTCATCCGCCGGACGAACGCGGCGTGGTCGTCCGGGTCGCCCACGAATCCGTAACTGCCGCTGAGCGCCGGGAAGTTGAAGGACTTCGTTGCCGAGGTGACCAGCGCCCAGCGCACCCCGTCGGCGTACCGCGTCCACGGCAGGTGGGTCTGCCCGTCGTGGGTGAGGTCGGCGTGGATCTCGTCGCTGATCACCGCCACGTCGTACGTCCGCGCGAGGTCGGCGAAGCGGCGCAGCTCGGTGTCGGTCCAGACGCGGCCGGTCGGGTTGTGCGGCGAGCAGAGGATGAGGACGCGGCTGTCCGGGCGGGCCAGCTCCCGCTCCAGGCCCGCCCGGTCGTCGAGCCCCACGGTCCGCATGTCGCGCCCGAGCCCGGAGACCGCCTTGCGGAAGCCGTCGTACGTCGGCGTGTGCAGGACGACCCCGTCGCCGGGCGCGGTCCACATCCGCAGCAACTGCGATATCTGGTTGAGGACGGAGGGGGCGTAGACGAGCCGGCCGGTGTCGACGTCGGTGGCGTACCGGGTGCGGAACCAGTCGCGGACCGCGCCGCGGAAGTCCTCGGTCTGCCAGTCCGTGTAGCCGAACACGCCGTGCGCGAGGCGGGCGCCGAGGGCGCTCAGCACCTCGGGCGCACAGGGGAAGTCCATGTCGGAGATGGTGAACGGCAGCAGGTCCGGCACGGGGAAGCGGTCCGCGACGCCGTCCCACTGCACGCACCAGGTGCCGTGCCGGTCGACAGGGGTGTCGAAGTCGTACGTCATGGCGGGCGCCTCCGGGCATGGCGCGGGCCCGGCCCCCCGAAGGACGGCCGGGCCCGCACACGGGCTGGTCAGGGACTACTTGATGCGGGTGCCCGTCGACCGCAGGCTCTCGCAGGCCTCGACGATGCGGGCGGTCATGCTCGACTCGGCCTTCTTGCCCCAGACGCGGGGGTCGTAGGTCTTCTTGTTGCCGACCTCGCCGTCCACCTTCAGGACACCGTCGTAGTTCTCGAACATGTGGCCGGCGATGGGCCGCGTGAACGCGTACTGGGTGTCGGTGTCGAGGTTCATCTTCACCACGCCGTTCTCCAGCGCGGTGCGGATCTCCTCCAGGGTGGAGCCCGAACCGCCGTGGAAGACGAAGTCGAACGGCTGGGAGCCGGCCGGCTTGCCGTACTTCTCGGCGACGCCCGCGTTCAGCTCGGCGAGCAGGTCGGGGCGGAGCACGACGTTGCCCGGCTTGTACACGCCGTGCACGTTGCCGAACGAGGCGGCCAGCAGGTAGCGGCCCTTCTCGCCCAGGCCGAGCGCCTCGACGGTGCGCACCGCGTCGTCGACCGTGGTGTAGAGGTTGTCGTTGATCTCGTGCGAGACGCCGTCCTCCTCACCACCCGTCGGGGTGATCTCGATCTCCAGGATGATGTTCGCGGCCTTGGCCTTGGCGAGCAGCTCCTCGGCGATGGTGAGGTTGTCGGCGAGGGTCTCGGCCGAGCCGTCCCACATGTGCGACTGGAACAGCGGCAGGCCGCCGTTCTTGACGCGCTCGGCGGAGATGTCGATCAGCGGGCGCACGTACCCGTCCAGCTTGCCCTTGGGGCAGTGGTCGGTGTGGAGCGCGATCTTGTTCCCGTACCGGGCTGCGGCGACGTGCGCGAACTCGGCGAGCGCCTGGGCGCCGACCACCATGTCCTTCACACCCTGGCCCGAGAGGTACTCGGCGCCACCGGTCGAGATCTGGATGATGCCGTCGCTCTCCGCCTCGGCGAAGCCCTGGAGGGCCGCGTTCAGGGTCTGCGTCGAGGAGACGTTGATGGCCGGGTAGGCGAACTTCCCCGCCTTGGCCCGGTCGAGCATCTCGTTGTACTGATCCGGGGTTGCGATGGCCATCTGCCGACTCCTCGTGAAGCGCGCGATTGCGGGTTTGGGTTGTTCAGGTGTCCCGACCGGTGGTCCGACCCTCACCAGCACCATGGGGTGACATCATCGTCGCCCCCATCTTTCCAGACGTGGCGGTGGGCCGGGCGCCGGGTTTCAGTCCAGACCCAGCTCGTCCTTGGAGAAGGCGAAGAGGTACGGCACTCCCGCGCCTTCGGTGATCTTCTCCGCGGCGCCGGTGGCCCGGTCCACGATGGTCGCCACGCCCACGACCTCGGCGCCCGCCTCGCGGACGGCCTCGACGGCGGTCAGCGGGGAGCCGCCGGTGGTGGAGGTGTCCTCGACGACGAGCACCCGGCGGCCCTTGATGTCGGGGCCCTCCACCCGGCGCTGCATCCCGTGTGCCTTGGCGGCCTTGCGCACCACGAACGCGTCGAGCCGCTCCCCGCGGGCGGCGGCGGCGTGCAGCATCGCGCCGGCGACCGGGTCGGCGCCCATGGTCAGACCGCCCACCGCGTCGTACTCCAGGTCGGCGGTCAGGTCGAGCAGCACCTGCCCGACCAGCGGAGCGGCCTCGCCGTCGAGGGTGACGCGGCGCAGGTCGACGTAGTAGTCGGCCTCCAGGCCGGAGGAGAGCGTCACCTTGCCGTGCACCACGGCCTTGTCCTTGATCTGCTTCAGCAGCGCCGCGCGCACGTCGTTCGTCGTCATGGCTACGAGCTTAGAGCCTGCTCCCGGAGCCGCCGCCAGGTCCAGGTGGTGCTCGCCTCCAGCGGCTCCACCGGGGTGACCAGGCGCGGAGCGGTGTTCAGGCCGTTCGGCGGGCCCGTCTGCGGCTCGACGCAGACCGCCGCCTCCTGCTCGTCGTAGACCACGGCCCACTGCTCGCGGCTGGTGACCTTCAGCTCCAGGGCGCCGGGCCAGGTCAGTGTCACGTCCACGCCGTCGGGCATCCCGAAGCAGTCGTCCCAGGGGCCGGGCTTCGGCGCGACGCGGTGGCCGGTGGGCAGGTGGTCGTCGCCGCGCTCCTCCTGCCAGGCGGCCTCGAAGGCGAGCGCCACGTCGGCGCCGCCGACCGTCCGGTTGAACCAGGGGTGCCAGCCGGCCTGCGCCGGGAACGAGTCGCCGTACGTCTCGACGCCCAGGGTCAGCGTCAGCGCGTCCTCGCCGAGCGCGACGATCTGTGTGACGCGCCCGCTGTAGGGCCACGGGTCGGTCAGGTCGTACGTGAACACGGCCTCGGCGGCGCTGACACGCGCGGTGGTCCACTCCGCGTCGCGGCCGAAGCCGTGGATGGCGTGCGGCGGGGAGTTCAGCGGCATCTGGTGGAGCCGGCCGCCGTCGCGGAACCGGCCGTCCCTGATCCGCCCGCACCACGGCACCATCGGGAAGCAGCCGTACCGCTCCCCCTGGCGCAGCAGCTCGGTCCCGGCGATCTTCAAGCTGCTGACGCGGCAGCCGTTGCCCGGCGCCACGGCCACCTCCGCGTCGCCCGCGGTCAGCGTCGTCTCCTGTGTCGTCACAGTCACCGAGCCTATGCCGAGGCTCGCTACCGGCGCCTGCGCAGGGCCCGTCCGACGACGATCGCGGAGGCGAGCGCGAGGGCGGCGGCGGGCCCGGCCCAGCGCAGGGTGGCACTCGCGGTGACGCCCTCCGGCGCGGGCACCGGGGCGTACCGGCCGCGCGGCGGCGCGTGGTCGACCTCCTCGGCGCTGCGGCCGATCATCGTGCGGCGGGCGTGGGCGGCCGCGGGCTCGGCCGGCAGCTCGCCCTCCCGGGCCGGGCCACCGGGGTAGGGGACCTCGTCCGAGGCGGGGTCGAGGGAGGGGGGCGGGACGGGGGTGTCGTAGAGGGAGGCGTGTGCGGTCCCGGCGGGTGCGCCGGGACCGCCGTCGGGGGCGTCGGCGTCGAGTTCGTCGCCGTCGGCGGCCGGGGCGGGCCCGTCGAGGGCGTCTCCCGCGAGCAGCTCGTCGCCCTCGTCGTCAGCGTCGTCTTCGTCGTCGTCGATCGCGTCGAGGGCCGCGTCCGGCTCCTCCTCCGAGCCGGGTTCCTGCCCGGCGGCGCCGAGATTCCCAGCGAAACGGTTCAGCAGCCGGTGGGCCGCCGCGGTGACGGCCTGGGCCGGGAGGTCGGTGACGCGGCCGTCCCCGGCGGCGGTGCCGGTGAAGGTGAGGGCGGAGCCGCCGTCGGAGGCGCTGACCCGCGCGGTCAGGGCGAAGCGGACGCCGCCCGTGCCGCGGGCCTCGGTCCCCTCGCCCGTCATGGCGTACGAACCGTCGGGCTCCTCCGTGACGCGGACGCTGCCGCGGTACGTGATGGTGTGCCCGTCGATACGTACCTTGAGGCGGCCTCCCTCACCCGACGCGTCGCGCTGGAACCCGGGCAGGGCCCGGGCCACGCGAAGGGGGTCGCAGAGCACCGCCCGCAGGGACTCCGCCGGAACCGGAACGAACACCTCATGCTCCATGGCACCCGAGCGTAGCGACTCCGTCGGTTCCGGGGGTCCTCTTGGGGGTGGCCGGGGTCGGTTTCGTCGGGGGGTGGGGGTCCTGGGCGCCGTGGTGGGGGTGATCGTGCGGAGGGGTGTGCGGGTCCGGTGGGGCTTCTCGCGCAGCTCCCCGCGCCCCTGGAGCATGGGGCTGCGCTGCAGCCCCATGGGCGCACGCAGTGCGCCCTTCAGGGGCGCGGGGAACTGCGCGACCAGCCACGACGGCGCCGCGCCCGGCGGGTCAGCCGGGGTAGCGCGGGTGGACCAGGGTGGAGGGGGCGTACCGGTGCGGGGGGTGGAGGGTCCGGACGGTGTCGCCGAGCCGGGGCACCGCCCAGCCCCCCACGACGAACCCGGCCGCACCCTCGCGCCCCCGATACGCCACCACCCGCAACCCCACGGACCGCACAGAGGCCGCCACCGTCCAGAACCGGTCCCGGTCCGCCACATCGCCGCCGTGCACCACCACCCGCCCACCCGCAGCGAGCACCCGCCCCACGAGCCCGTAGAACTCCTGCGAGTACGGCGTCGTGCTCGGTGCCCGCCCGGGCCCGGGCAGATCGCAGATCACCACGTCATAGGCGCGGCCGCGCGGCACCTCCCGGAGCCGGTCGAACACGTCCCCCGTGCTCACCCGCACCCGCGCGTCGTCCAGCGCCCCGCGGTTCAGCGCCCGCAGCCCCGGATCGGTCCGGGCGAGGCGGACGACGCCGGGGTCGGTGTCGATGACGTCCACCCGGCGCACGCCCGGCCGGCGCAGCACCTCGCGCACGGCGAGCCCGTCACCGCCGCCGAGTACGAGGACCCGCGCGTGCGGCCCGCCGCGCAGCACGGGTCCGACGAGCGCCGCGTGGTAGCGCGCCTCGTCGCGGCCACTGACCCGCAGCCGGCCGTCCAGGTACAGGGCGAGGGGGCGCCGTCCGCCGCCGGTGAGGACGACCTCCTGCACCGCGGTCCGCTCGGCGACCCGCACGTGCGCCCCGAACATGGCCTGCCGCGCGGCCCGCTCGAAGTCGTCGACGTGGGCCCACGCCGCGCCGAGCAGGCTCAGCACCACGACGTCGGCGGCGAGCAGCAGCCGGCGGCCCCGCACGCTCAGGTCCCGCCGGAGCAGCCCGAGCACGAGCGCGCCGCCCGCCACCGCGTTGACCACGCCGGTCAGCAGCGCGCCGGTCAGCTGCCCGAACAGGGGAAGCAGCAGGAAGGGGAAGGCGAGGCCGCCCACCAGCGCGCCCACGTAGTCGGCCGCGAACAGGTCGGCGACGGCGCCGCCCGCGTCCTGGCGTCTGATCCGCTGGATGAGCACCATCAGCAGCGGCACCTCCGCGCCGATCAGCACGCCGATCCCGAGCGAGAAGGCCACGAGCAGCCAGCGCGCGCCCTCGGTCCAGGCCCCGTCCCGGCCGCCGGTCCAGGCGAAGACCGCGTAGAGCGCCATCGCGCTGCATCCGCCGACGAGCGCGAGCGCGGCCTCGACGAGGCCGAACCCGGCGGCGGCGCGCGGCCGCAGCCGCTTGGCGGCGAGCGAGCCGAGGCCCATGGCGAAGACCATGACGGAGAGCACGACGGAGGCCTGGGTGACCGAATCGCCCAGGAAGTACGTGGCGAGGGCGACCAGTTCGAGTTCGTAGACGAGCCCGCAGGCCGCGCAGACGAAGACGCAGACGAGCACCAGGAACCGGCCCGTGCCCGGTCTCACCGGGAGCGGCGCCCGGCCGCGCTCGCCCACGGGCCGGGTCGTGGCGCGTCCCGTGGGCCGGGCGGACACCTGCGGTTCGATCACGCCTGGAACGCTACGTGACCACTCGACCCCGCCTCGTCACCCACACGTGTGGAACCGGCGCATCGCACGCATACTTCCGCCGGTTCCACCGCACGGGTTACCGCGCCGCGGCGGCGGGCATCCGCGCGACCACCCGGCTGCGGGTGGCGACCAGCTGTCCGTCCTGCGGGTAGGCGTGCCAGGTGCGCCAGCTCACCTGTCCGTCGTGGCGCTGGGCGAGCATCGCGGTGAAGGCGTGCGGGCTGCCGGGGAAGACACCCGCGAGACCGTTCGGGTGGTCGGCGACGAGGGCCAGCAACTCCTGTGCGCGGCCCGCGAACTGGCCCTCCGTCAGGTTCTCCACCCGGGCGGCGAACTCGTACTCCCAGTCGCCGACGCGCTTGGCGACGCCGAGCGGGAGCGGGGTGCTGCTGCCCGGGATGCAGGCGACGGTCTCGGAGCAACTGCCGTGCTCCTCCTCCAGGAGGACCTGGTGGGAGGCGCCGAGCAGCCGCAACTGGAGCGTGGCCCCGGCCAGTGCGAGGTCGAGGGTGGCCAGGGCGGGGAGCGGCTCGCGCCCCAGGGCCCAGGCCAGATCGGCGGCGTTCGTGTCGGTGTAGGCGGTGTTCAGGGTCGTGAGCATGGTCGGCTCCGCTAGCACGCAAAGGGAGATGGGGCCGGCTACGTCAAGGGGACCGGCTCGTGCCCACGCGAACGCGAGAAGAACGTAGTACGGGGGCTGAGTTGACGGTTAGAAGGGAATCACGGGCGGTGGCGCCCGCACTGCGTTTTTACCCAACTTCGGAGGGTTTCCATCCCCCCGAGGGCCCCACAGTTCAACTGTTCAACTGTTGCCGTCATCTTTCGCGGTCAACGCACCACTGCCGGGTGTCAAGGGGAACGTGCGTGCGGCCCGCGCGGACCGACTGCCCCGTGTCAGTCGCCTCCGCGCGGGCCGCAGGCCCCGGGCCCCGCGTCAGCTGCCGCCGCCGCACCCGCCGCCGCCCCCGCAGGAGGAGCCGCCCCCGCAGGAGCTGCCGCCGCCGCACGAGGAGTTGCCCCCGCAGGAGTTACCGCCGCCGCACGACGAGTGGGAGCCGTGGTGATGGTGGTGCCCGGAGGAGCCGGACGAATCCGCACCGCCGCCGGCGCCCGCGGCCCACCAGCTGGCGTTGTGGCGCCCGGCGCGCGAACCGCGGCCCTTCTTGAGAGACGTACGCGAACGGCTGCCGCCGCCCTTGCTCCGGGCCAGGACGAAAGTGACCAACAGGACCACGAAGACCATGGCGATGACTGCTCCCATCACGGGTCCTCCTCTCTCTACCCCCGTGTCCCCCGAGGGGCGCCCCGTGCGGGCGTGCCAGGGGGATGCCCGGGCGCGCACGCGGCCAAAGCAGAGTTGAGCAACTCCAGAGCTTTCCCGGTTCTTGGCCCGCGTCCGACAGGATGGGACGGTCACGGTCGGGGTGCGCTGGTGAGGAGAGGGTGCGAGATGAGCGGCAGGCCATTGCTCAATCGGAGGCTGGACGGGTTCGGGACGACGATCTTCGCGGAGATGTCGGCGCTCGCGGCGCGGACCGGCGCGATCAACCTCGGCCAGGGGTTCCCGGACACCGACGGCCCGGAGGCGGTGCGCGAGGCGGCCGTGCGGGCACTGCGCGACGGCCGGGGCAACCAGTACCCGCCGGGCCCCGGCGTCCCCGAACTGCGGACCGCCGTCGCGGCGCACCAACAGCGGTTCTACGGGCTGGAGTTCGACCCCGACACCGAGGTCCTGGTCACCGCAGGCGCGACGGAGGCGATCGCCGCCACGATGCTCGCGCTGCTCGAACCCGGCGACGAGGTCATCGCCTTCGAGCCCTACTACGACTCCTACGCGGCCTGCGTCAGCATGGCCGGCGCCACCCGCGTCCCGCTGACCCTGCGCGCCCCGGACTTCCGCCCGGACCTCGACGCGCTGCGCGCCGCGGTGACCGACCGCACCCGCCTGCTGCTGCTCAACTCCCCGCACAACCCGACGGGCATGGTGCTGACCCGCGACGAGCTGACCGCCATCGCCGAGCTGGCGGTCGAGCGGGATCTGATCGTGGTCACGGACGAGGTGTACGAGCACCTGACCTACGACGGCGCCGAGCACATCCCGCTGATCTCGCTGCCGGGCATGCGCGAGCGCACGGTCGCCATCTCCTCCGCGGGCAAGACCTTCTCCTTCACCGGATGGAAGGTCGGCTGGGTCACCGCGTCCGCGCCGCTGATCGGGGCCGTCCGCACGGCGAAGCAGTTCCTGACGTACGTGTCGGCGGGCCCGTTCCAGTACGCGGTCGCGGAGGCGCTGGCGCTGCCGGAGTCCTACTTCACCGGTTTCCGGGACGACCTGCGGGCCAAGCGCGACATCCTCGCCGATGGGCTGACGGCGGCGGGCTTCGAGGTCTTCCGCCCGCAGGGCACGTACTTCATCACCACCGACATCGCGGGCCTCGGCGAGAGGGACGCCCTGGCCTTCTGCCGCGCCCTGCCGGAGCGGTGCGGCGTGGTCGCCGTCCCCGCCTCGGTCTTCTACGACGACCCGGAACCGGGGCGCGGGCAGGTCCGTTTCGCGTTCTGCAAGCGGGAGGACGTCCTGCGCGAGGCCGCGGCCCGGCTGCGGCGGTGACCCGGCGCGCTCCGTCGCCGGCGTTCCCCGGCCGACGCCCCGCGCCAGGCCCTCCCCCGCCTAACCGACCGGTGCGCGGTCGGCGGCGGCGACCCGTGGTTCCGCCAGGGTTCTGCGTTCGATCATCCCGAGGGCGACGCCGGTGATGATGATGGCGCCGCCGAGGACCTGGGGCAGCCGGACCGACTCGCCGTTGATCACCACCGCGCCCAGGACGCCGAAGACGGGCACCAGGTTCAGGATGTTGACCGCGACGCTCGACGTCATGCGGCTCAGGCCGTAGTTGTAGAGCAGGAAGCCGCCGACGGAGCACGCCACGGCGAGGTAGGCGAGGAGCGCCGCGGCCGTCGCGCCGGGCAGGTGCCAGTCCCCGGCCTCCCAGAGGGAGGCGACCAGGAAGCCGCCGGCGCCGGCCACGGTCTGGTGGTAGGTGAGGCTCAGGGCGTCCTGTCCGCGGCCCGCGGTCTTGGCCAGCACGTTGTACCCGGCCCAGACCAGGCCGCCGAGGAGCAGCAGGATGTCGCCGAGCCAGCGGTCGCCGCCGCCGACCTCGGCGCCGTTGCGTACCACCAGGAAGGCTCCCAGGGCGGCGAGCAGCACGCCGCCGATGCGCGGGAGCGGCAGTCTGGTCCGGAAGGCGGCCAGTTCCAGGAGCATGGTCATCAGCGGGTAGACGGCGACGATCAGCGAGGCGTCGGAGGCGGTCGACAGTTCGACGCCGATGTTCTCCAGCACGAAGTAGGCCGTGATGCCGAGCAGTCCGCTCGCGTGGATGAGCCGGCGCTGCCGGGGGCCGGGGCGTCCGGCGCCGCCCCGGCGCACGCGCAGCATGATCCCGAGCAGCAGGGCGGCCAGGGTGAAGCGGATGGCGCCGATGCTCAGCGGTCCGACGTCCGCCAGCGCTTCCTTGGTCACCGCGTACGAACTGCTCCAGAACAGCGCGGCCGCCACCACGGCGCAGACCGCCCGGGTCCGGCCCTTCCCCTCGCCTACGTCCCCGTCCACGTCCGCTCTCCCCTCCGCGCTCACCTGGACCCCGCCCGGAGCCCCGCGGCAGAGCGGCGAATCTTCATCGGACCCGCCGCGCGCAGGCTAGCAATATGGCGCGCATCAAGGCACTATCTCCGAATATGATTCGGCTACGGGGAGACGCTGGTGAACATGGACGAACTTGATTCGGCATTGCTCCGCCTTCTGCAACAGGACGGTCGGCGCACCAACCGGGACCTCGCGGAGAAACTGGGGATCGCCCCCTCCACGTGTCTGGAGCGGGTCCGGGCCCTGCGCGAGCGCGGCGCGCTGCTCGGCTTCCACGCGGAGGTGGACCTCGCCGCGCTGAACCGCGGGTTGCAGGCGATGATCGCCGTACGGGTCCGGCCGCCGACCCGCGCGGTCATCGAGCAGTTCCAGGACTTCGTGGCCCGGATGCCGGAGGTGGTCTCGGTCTTCGTGCTGACCGGCACCGACGACTTCCTGATCCACGTGGCGGTGCGCGACGCCGACCATCTCCACTCGGTGGTCCTGGACAAGCTGACCGAACGTCAGGAACTGGCGGACGTCCGCACCTCCGTCATCTACGGCCATCTGCGCAAGAACGTCATCGAGCCGATGTGAGCGGGCCAGGGGCGCGGGTCAGGCCGTCCGGCCCTACCCAGGGGGGCGGCGGCCACACAGCCCGCCCCGGGCCCGCCCAGGCGCGGGGCATGGCCCCACCCGCCACCGTCCCGCACCGCCCGTCGCGCGCGGTCTTCTCCCGGGAAGCAGCGGCCGCACGGCCCGTCCCCGAGCCTCCCGGGTAGCGGCGGCCACGCGACCCGTCCCGAGCCCGCCAGGCGCGGGGCAGGGCCCCACCCGCCACCGGCCCGCACCGCCCCTCACCCGCGGCCTTCTCCCGGGAAGCAGCGGCCGCACGGCCCGTCCCCGGCCCGCCAGGACGCGGGGCAGAGCGCCACCCCCACCGGGCCCCCACCAGAGCCCCCAGGCCCCCACCCCCGCCCGTCTGGCGGAGCCCAACGCGCGGGTGCGGCACGCGCATCGCAGGGTTCGGATGTGACCGAGTCCCCCGCCGCCGTCCTCGACGGCCCCTCAGCCACCACAACCGGACCCCGCGACCTGCCCCGGCTGCTGACGTCCGGGGCGGCCCGCGCCATCGGTCTCTTCGCCGCCGCCCGGCTCACCGGCATCCTCGCCGTCACCGTCGCGGCGTGGCTGAGCGGACGGCGGCCCCTGGCGCTGCTGGGCCGGTCCTGGGACTCGTTCTGGTACCTGCACATCGCCGCGCACGGCTACGGCGCCCGCACCCTGCATTTCAAACCCGGCGTCGTCTTCAGCGACCTGGCGTTCTTCCCGCTCTACCCGGCCCTGATCCGCGCCCTGCACGAGGTGCTGCCGCTGAGCGCCGGCGCCTGCGCCCTGCTGCTCGCCTGGAGCGCCGTGCTCGCCGCCGCACTCGGCATCTACCGCGTCGGCGAACTCCTGCACGGCCGCGCCGTGGCCACGCTCCTGGTCGTCCTGTGGGGCCTGCTCCCGCACTCCGCCGTCCTCACCCTGGCGTACACGGAACCGCTCCTGACCGCGTTCGGCGCGTGGGCGCTGTACGCGCTGCTGAAGGAGCGCTGGCTCTGGGCGGGCGCGCTGGCGGCGCTCGCCGGGCTCTCCCGCCCCAACGGCTTCGCGGTCGCCGCGGCCGTCCTGGTCACCGCCGGGTGCGAGGTCGTCCGGCGCCGCGGTCGCGTCACCCCCAGGCTGTGGACGGGCGCGCTGCTCGCGCCGGCCGGCTGGACCGCGTACGTGCTCTGGGTCGGCGTGCGCAAGGGCGATCCGCTCGGCGGGTACTTCGCGGTGCAGCGCGGCTGGGGCTCACGGTTCGACTTCGGGGCCGGGTCGGTGCGGTTCGTGAGGCGAATGCTGCTGCACGGGGACCGCTTCGTCTTCCCGATGACGCTGGTGATCGTCGCGGCCGCGGTGCTGCTCTACACCCTGCTGCTGCTGGACCGCCCGCCGCTGCCGCTGCTCGCGTACAGCGGCGTGCTGCTCCTGGTCGCCCTCGGCGGGTCCGGCTTCTTCGAGTCCAAGCCGCGCTTCCTGCTCCCCGCGTTCCCGCTGCTGCTCCCCCTGGCGTGCGCACTGGCCAGAACGGCGAGAGCCCGGCCGCGGCACGCCCTCCTGGTGGTGGGCGCCCTGGCCGGGCTCTCCGTGTCGTACGGGACGTATCTGGTCGTCTACGCCCGCATGCCCCTGTGAGGAGCCGGACTCACTCGGAGTCGTCGCCCTCGGGCTTCTCCTCGGCCGAGTCGACCGCGGACTCCAGGCCGAGCTGCTCCACGAGCCAGCGGTCGAACTCGATCGCGGCACGCACCCAGCTGACGGTCGACGACACGAAGTGCTCCAGGGAGACTCCGGTGCCGATCAGCATCTGGGCCTCGCCGATGAGGCGGACCGTGCCGTCGTCGTGGGTGTGGCTGTAGACCTTGGGCCACAGCGTGCGCCGGTTCCAGTCGTCGATGGACTCCAGGAGCTGCGGCTTCAACTCGATGCCGTGCGGGCGGTCGTAGAAGGTCCGCACCGAGAAGACCTGCTGGTCGCCCTCGCCACGGAACATGAAGTACGTACGGAACTCCTCCCACGGCGCGGCGAGGTCACCCTCGTCGTCCAGGACGTACTTGAGCTCCATCTGCTCCAGGAGCTGCTTCACCAGGTCCTGGTCGGGGATGACGGGGCCTGCCGGTCCCGCTCCCTGCTGCGGTTCGGGCTGTCCCCCGAAATTGGGAATCGAGGACGGGTCGATGCTCACGCTCTTGGTCCCTTCGTATGGCTGGGGCCCATCCTCTCCCAGGAGGGTCCCGCGTCAAACCCCTGCCGGGCCCGGCCGCGGGTTTCCGTCGTTCGCCGTGCGCGGACAGGTCGTGACCCGCTCGCGCGGAGCCCCCCGCCCCCGCGCGGCGCACGGGCGTGCGCCGCCCGGGGGGCCGGGACCCTACAACGTCTTGCCCGTGGCCGGACCCACGATCAGCCCGTCCTCGAACGTGTCCACCCGCACCGTGTCCCCGTCCGTGACCTCGCCGGAGAGGATCTCCCTGGCGAGGCGGTCGCCGATGGCCGACTGGACCAGGCGGCGCAGCGGGCGGGCGCCGTACGCCGGGTCGTTGCCCTCCTCGGCCAGCCAGGTGAGCGCCTCCTCGCTGACGTCGAGCGTGAGGCGGCGGTCGGCGAGGCGCTTGGCGAGGCGGTCGAGCTGGAGCCGCGCGATGCGGCGCAGTTCGTCCTTGTCCAGGGCGGAGAAGACCACCAGATCGTCGAGGCGGTTGAGGAACTCCGGCTTGAACGAGGCCCGGACGACCTCCAGGACCTGCTGCTTCTTCTCCTCGGCCGAGGTGAGCGGGTCCACCAGGTACTGCGAGCCCAGGTTCGAGGTGAGGACCAGGATCGTGTTGCGGAAGTCGACCGTGCGGCCCTGGCCGTCGGTGAGGCGGCCGTCGTCGAGCACCTGGAGCAGGACGTCGAAGACCTCCGGGTGGGCCTTCTCCACCTCGTCGAGCAGGACCACCGAGTACGGGCGGCGGCGCACGGCCTCGGTGAGCTGGCCGCCCTCCTCGTAGCCGACGTAGCCGGGCGGGGCGCCGACGAGCCGGGCCACGCTGTGCTTCTCGCCGTACTCGCTCATGTCGATGCGGATCATCGCCCGCTCGTCGTCGAAGAGGAAGTCCGCGAGCGCCTTGGCCAGCTCCGTCTTGCCGACACCGGTCGGGCCGAGGAAGAGGAACGAGCCGGTGGGCCGGTCGGGGTCGGCGATCCCGGCGCGCGTGCGGCGCACCGCGTCCGACACCGCCTGCACGGCCTCGCTCTGCCCGATGAGGCGCTTGCCCAGCTCCTCCTCCATACGCAGCAGCTTCTGCGTCTCGCCTTCCAGGAGGCGCCCGGCCGGGATGCCGGTCCAGGAGGCGACGACGTCGGCGATGTCGTCCGGGCCGACCTCCTCCTTGACCATCGGGCTCTGCGAGGAGTCCGGCTTGGCGGCCTCCTCCTCGGCCTCCGATGCCTCCTCCAGGTCGCGCTCCAGGGACGGGATCTCGCCGTAGAGCAGCTTGCTGGCGGTGTCGAAGTCGCCGTCGCGCTGCGCCCGCTCGGCCTGGCCGCGCAGGTCGTCGAGCTTCTCCTTCAGCTCACCGACGCGGTTGAGGGACTGCTTCTCCTTCTCCCAGCGGGCGGTGAGCCCGCGCAGCTCCTCCTCCTTGTCGGCGAGGTCGCGGCGCAGCTTCTCCAGACGCTGGCGGCTGGCCGGGTCGGTCTCCTTGCCGATCGCCAGCTCCTCCATCTTCAGCCGGTCGACGGCGCGCTGGAGCTCGTCGATCTCGACGGGCGAGGAGTCGATCTCCATACGCAGCCGGGAGGCGGCCTCGTCGACGAGGTCGATGGCCTTGTCCGGCAGGAACCGGGAGGTGATGTACCGGTCGGAGAGCGTGGCGGCGGCGACCAGCGCGCTGTCCGCGATCTGCACCTTGTGGTGCGCCTCGTAGCGGCCCTTGAGTCCGCGCAGGATCGCGATGGAGTCCTCCACGCTCGGCTCGGCGACCAGCACCTGCTGGAAGCGCCGCTCCAGGGCGGGGTCCTTCTCGATCCGCTCGCGGTACTCGTCGAGCGTGGTGGCGCCGACCATGCGCAGCTCACCACGGGCGAGCATGGGCTTCAGCATGTTCCCCGCGTCCATGGCGGAGTCGCCGCCCGCGCCCGCGCCGACGACGGTGTGCAGCTCGTCGATGAAGGTGATGATCTGGCCGTCGCTCTCCTTGATCTCGGAGAGGACGGTCTTGAGCCGCTCCTCGAACTCGCCGCGGTACTTGGCGCCCGCGACCATCGCCCCGAGGTCGAGCGAGACGAGCCGCTTGTTCTTCAGGCTCTCCGGCACGTCCCCCTTGACGATGCGCTGGGCGAGCCCCTCGACGACGGCGGTCTTGCCGACGCCGGGCTCACCGATGAGGACGGGGTTGTTCTTCGTGCGCCGGGACAGGACCTGGACGACCCGGCGGATCTCCTGGTCCCGTCCGATGACGGGGTCGAGCCGCCCCTCGCGCGCGGCGGCGGTGAAATCGGTACCGAACTTCTCCAGGGCCTTGTACGAACCCTCGGGGTCGGGTGTGGTCACCCGGCGCCCTCCCCTGCTCTTCGTGAATGCCTCGGCCAGCTTCTTCGCGCCGGCCCCGTTCTCGGTCAGTACGTCGCCCGCGGCGCCGCCCTTGGCGGCGATGCCGATGAGCAGGTGTTCGGTGGAGAGGAACTCGTCGCCCAGTTCCTTGGCCCGCTCGGCGGCGTCGGCGACGACGGCCAGCAGGTCGCGGTTGGGCTGGGGCGGCGCGACGGTCGACCCGGCGACGCTGGGCAGCGCGCCGACGACGCGCTCGGCGCCGGCCCGCACCTGCGCCTGATCGGCGCCGACCGCGGCCAACAGATCGGTGATGTTCTCGTTCTCCTGGCCCTCCAAGAGGGCGAGCAACAGGTGCGCCGGGGTGAGATCCGGGTGCCCCCCGGACACGGCCCGGCTGGTGGCCGCGTTGATCGCGTCGCGGCTCCGGTTCGTCAGCTCGGCGTCCACGTAACTGTTCTCCTTCTCCTCCACGTCACGGCAACTCTGACCTATTCAGCGTACACAAAGTTGAGTCTATTCCGCTCAAGGTGCGGAGAACAGGGGTGCGCGACCCCAGGTTCGGGTGGTTGTGCGGTGGTTGGCCCAGTGGTTGTCCTGGTGGTTGTCCTGGTGGGGATAGATTCCGGGCCATGGCCAAAGCGATCGACCTGGACTCCCCCGGCGCCTCCTTCCTCAGCTTCTGGCGGGAACGGCACCTGTGCACCTTGACGACCCTGCGCCCGGACGGCACCCCGCACGTCGTCCCGGTGGGCGTGACGTACGACGCCGGGGAGCGGGTGGCCCGGGTCATCACGGACGGGGGGAGCCGGAAGGTCGCCCACGTCCGCGCGGCGACGGCCCCGGCGCGGGCCGCGGTCTGCCAGGTCGACGGACGGCGCTGGACGACCCTGGAGGGCACCGCGACCGTCCGCACCGACCCGGCCTCGGTCGCCGACGCCGAACGCCGCTACGCCGAGCGCTACCAGCACCCGCCGCGCCGCAACCCGAACCGGGTGGTCATCGAGATCGCCGTGGACCGGGGCACGGGCAACGCGGTCTTCGACGAGTAGCCCGCGCGCTGCGGCGTACACCCGCCGGGAGACAAAACTGCAGCGGCGCCACCGTGTTCAGGTCCACGGTGACGCCGCTGCGGGGGGAAGCACCTGCGCGATCTACTACGACGGGGGAATCGCGTCAGGCACTGCGGGGGGTGGCAGAGGTGGTACTGGTCTGCGGGAGCTCGGCTCCCGCGTCGCCGACCAGCTGGTGGTCGCGCTGGTCGAGATTGACGAAGATCATCCCGTACCGGACGACGGTCCGCACCGGCTGCGGGGCGCCGCGCGGACGACGCAGACACCGGTAGGCCCGGACGTCGTCGTCATCGTCGCGCACCACGATGATCGGCTCCCCGAACAAGGTGACCATGAGCGAGTCACCCGGGTTCGGGACCGCCGTCACGAGGTCGATGGTGTGCCAGCCGGACCGGTAGGCGATCGCCATCTCGCGGCGGAGGGATCTGTCGTCGGGCGGGGTGATCATGCGTCCGCGCCCGTCGGCGCTATGTTCCAGCCGAGATCCGGCGGAGCGGCGGTGACCTTCGTGGGCGTGCCGTTCCAGCCGAGGTCCGGCGGGGCGGCGGCGGCCGCGGCCGGCGCGCTGTTCCAGCCGAGGTCCGGCGGGGCGGCGGTGACCTTCGCCGGCGTGCCGTTCCAGCCGAGGTCCGGCGGGGCGGCGGCGACCGTGGCCGGCGCGCTGTTCCAGCCAAGGTCCGGCGGAACGGCCGCGCCCGCTGCGGGCGCGCTGTTCCATCCGAGATCGAGAGTGCTCACCGCACTGACGGCCAGCCCGGCGGAAAAGGCGGCGATCACCACCGAGCGAAGCGTGCGCTTCAACATAGTCGGCTTCGTCCTCACTTGGTAAGTTCCTCTCCCCCGGCTGCAACAAGACGATGTCTCAATCCGGCACGTCAAAGCCACAGAGTCGATGCATCATGTTCCTGCACGTTCAGGACCCTGGGGGGTGGAGATTGTTCGCAACAAGCACCAAACCGACACATCCTCACCCCAGAACTCCGCTCTGTGACGAAGGTGCGCGTCTCTACACCGCCGCTCTGAACGAGGGCCGCCTCGCCCGCGCGAACGCGGAGAACGCGCCCTGCCTCCTCGAAGCGGCCCTGCTGCACCCGGATCCGGACGACGCGAGCTGGCTCCGTCCGGTTCCGCCCTCCGCGGCGCTCGCGCAGTGGCTGCTGCCGCTGGAGCGGGAGATCCAGGAGCGGCGGAAGGCGGCCGTCCGGCTGACCGACCTCTTCGAGCCCTTCCTGGCCATCACCGCACGGGCGGAGCCGACCACCCACGCCATCACGGTGCTCGAAGGCGACGCCCGGATCAACGCCGGGATCGAACGGCTCACCGCCGAGTGCCGCTTCGAGGTCCTCACCGTGCAGCCCGGCGGCGGCCGCAGCGAGAACACCCTGAACGTGGCGCTCAAGCGCGGCCAGACGATCCTGGACCGGGGCGTCGCCATGCGGACCATCTACCAGCACACCGTGCGCCACAGCCAGGGCACCCTCGCCTACGCGGCCCGCATCGAGCGGGCCAACGTGGAGATCCGCACCCTCGAAGAGCTGGTCGACCGGCTGATGATCTTCGACCGGAGCGCGGCCCTCATCCCCGTGGGCGAGGACCGGCAGACCGCGCTCGAACTGCGCCACCCCGGGCTCGTCGAGTACCTCACCAAGGTCTTCGAGGACCTGTGGCGGCGCGCGACACCGCTCCTGGAGGACCCGCCCTACCCGCCGTCCACCGACGGCATCACCGGCGTCCAGCGCTCCATAGCCAAGCTGCTGATCGAGGGCCACGTGGACGAGGCGATCGCCCGCCGGCTCGGGATGAACGTCCGCACGTGCCGCGCCCACATCGCGAAGATCGCCGCGTCGCTCGGCAGCGGCAGCCGTGCCCAGCTGGGCTTCCTCATCGCCCGGTCCGGGATCCTCGACCAGGAACCCGGACTGCCGACCGGAGAGAGCAGCAAGTGACAGTCGGCGCGCACCCCCACGGGGTCGAGGAGTTCTGCGACGCGGGATCACAGCTCTACGCCCACGCGCTGCACTGGGGCCGGGTGCGCCGCGAGGAGGCCGACGACACGCCCTGCCTGCTGGAGAACGGGCTGCTGACGCCCGACCCGGCGGACCCCGAGTGGATGCGGCCGGTCGCCCCCGCGGTGGCGCTGCCGGCCCTGCTGAACGGCATCGAGGACGAGATCGCGCGCCAGCGGCACCGCGAGACCCGGCTCGCCCAGACCTTCGCCCCGCTCATGACGCTGGACGCCGAGCGTGCGGCGGTGCCGAACGCGCCGATGCTGACCGTCCTCATGGGCTTCCAGCGGATCAACGCGGCGATCGCCGACGCGATGCTCGCCTCCTCGCAGGAGCTGCTCACCATCCAGCCCGGCGGCTTCCGCCCGCCCGACCTGCTCGCCGACGTCCTCCCGCGCGAGCAGCGGCTGCTCTCGCGCGGCTGCCGGATGCGCACGCTGTACCAGCACAGCACCCGCCACTCGCCCGCCGTCCGCGCCCACTTCGAGCAGCTCGACGGGGACGTGCAGGTCCGCACCCTGGACGAGGTGACCGAGCGGCTCGTCCTGCTCGACCGCACCGTGGCCTTCATCCCGGCCAACCCGGACCGGACCGTCGCCCTGGAGATCCGCCACCCGGCGCTGATCAGCTACCTGGTGACCACCTTCGAGCGGCTCTGGCGGCTGGCGACACCGATGTACCCCGTGGCGGCGCCGGAGTCCGCTCCGCCCAGCGATCCGTCGGACCGGCAGCGCACCATCGCGGCGCTGCTCATCGAGGGGCACACCGACGCCGTCATCGCGGACCGCCTCGGGGTCAACATCCGCACGGTCCGCCACCACATCGCCAAGCTGGCCGCCACCCTGGGCAGCGAGAGCCGGGCCCAGCTGGGCTATCTGATCGGCCGCTCGGGCATCCTTACGCAGGACCGCTGAGCGGCCCGGCGGGGGCGCTCGGCGCCGCTACGTCAGACCCGCCGCGGCGCACGCTGCCGCGTACTTCGGCGTGCAGATCTCCTTCACCTTGAGGATGCCGTCCTTGACGACGGTCTGCTTGATGTTGTCGCGGGTCAGCGCGACGACGCTCACACTCGCCGTGCGGACCTGCTTCGTCGTCGGGCTGTCGGTCCGGTCCATGGCGAGGGCCTCGAACTCGATGGTCCGGCCCTGGGCGACCCGGACCGCCATCTCGGCGGCGGTGGCGGCCTCTTCGGGGTAGGGCTTGTAGACGCTCATGTACTGGTCGCCGGTGAGAATGCGCTGGACGGCCGCGAGTTCGGCGTCCTGTCCGGTGATCGGCGGCATCTTGGTGACGCCGGCCTCCTTGAGCGCCGCGACCACGCCGCCCGCCATGCCGTCGTTGGCGGAGTACACCCCCGCGATGTGGGAGGCGCCGAGCGCGGCGATGGCCTGTGCCATGTTGGCCTTGGCGTTCTGCGGCTTCCAGGCCACGGTGTCGTACGACTTCGCGATGGTCACCGAGTTCGCCAGCTCCGCGCGGGCGGCTTCCTTGAACTCGACGGCGTTCGGGTCGGTCGGCGAACCGTTGATCATGACGATCTTGCTGTTCTTGGTGGCCTTGTCGCCGAGGGCCTGGACCAGCTCCTTGCCCTGGGTCTGGCCGACGAGCCCGTTGTCGAAGCCCACGTAGGCGTCCACCGGGCCCTCGGCGAGCCGGTCGTAGGCGATGACGTGGACGCCCGCGTCCTTGGCCTTGCGGACCGAGGCGGAGATCGTCTTGGCGTCGACGGCATCAACGATCAGCGCGTCCACCTTCTTGGCGATCATCTGCTCGACCTGCCGGTTCTGCAGATCGGCGTCCTGTTCGGCGTTGGCGTAGACCAGCTCACCCTTGCCGTCGGTGAGTTCGGCTATCTCCTGCTTGATGTGCGGATAGTCGAACTTCTCGTAGCGCGCGGTCTCCGTCTCCGGAAGCAGCAGGCCGATCTTGACATCGTTGCCCTTGCGCACGGGCGCGCTGCTCTCGCTGTCCCCGCCGGGCAGCACACCACCGCAGGCCGAGACCGAGACCATGAGGACGGATGCGGCACCGGCCAGCGCGGCACATCGCATTCGCGTGTTCATTACGGATACCTCCCTGACGTGGCCGCAACGGTGCGGCCGAGGTGGCTCGAAGCCAACTCGGCCGCCCACATCACGTCAAGAGGTGAAGCAACACCGCAACGAAACCGCATCCGTTACTTCCCCACATGAAGCCAGATACGACGAATACCGGACATGTGTACCCGGCGGTAACACCCTTGGCGTCAGACCTCGGCGGGGACCCGGTCCAGGAACCCGTGCACGGCCCGGATCCGCCCGTCCCCGGCCAGCTCGATCACGTCGGACCCGGCGACGGGCGCGCCGTCGTCCGCCTCCGACACCAGCTCCCAGCCGAACCGGACGATCATGTGGTGCCCCTCGACCGTCCCGAGCGGCCGGAAGGAGAAACCGGGGAACTGCTCCCGCGCGGCGCCGATGACCGCGGCGATCCCGTCGTGCCCCGCGACCTCGGCGAGCGGGTCGGTGTAGGTACCGTCCTCGGTCCAGGCGGCGGCGACGGCCTTGCCGCGCTCCTCGGCGTCCGGCGCGTTCCAGGCTTCGAAGTAGCGGGCGACGGCGGTCTCGTACAGGTCGGATCCGGTCATGGCTCGGCCCTCCAGAAGGGTGCCTCGGCAGGTCAGGAAAGCCGGAGCCCGAACGGAGTGCGCCGCCCGGGTCCCGGTGACCTCAGCGTGCCGGGCGGCCGGCGCCGGGTCGATTACGCCGGAGGTAAGCGGGGTGCCCTTGCGGCCCCCTGTGACGGCGGCGCCGATGGTGAAGCCCGCTTCCGCACGCGGTCGCGGTCCTGGTTGCGCTGCCCGGGGAGACGACTTCGACGACGAGCCGGACGGCCGCGGCGGTGACGCCGAGGCCGTCGGCGGTCACGTGCCGATCGACGTCCCTGGGAACGATGAACAGGTCCGGGATCCACACGCTGCCCCGGTGCACCACGGTCGTCGGCTGGCTGGAACGGGGCCTGACCCCGGCCGCCGTCCGCCACGCCCTCACCCGTGACCTGCCCGGGGACCGCCCGATCCACCGCCCGGCGGGCTTCCTCACCCACCGCCTGACGGCGCAACTCCCGCCCAGGGCAACCCCCTTCGCCACGCGCGGCTTCTTCGGGGCCGCAGGGTGACGGGGCGACATCGAGTTCGGCCCAGATCGTCTTTCGGGGGCTCGGCCCGACGGTGACGCCCCAGCGCTCGGCGAGTGCCGCTACGAGGACGAGGCCCCGGCCCGACTCGGCGCCGGCCGGGCTGAGTTGCAGCTCGGGAAGGCGTGACCCCGGGCGTCGCAGACCTCGATCCGCAGGGTGCCCCCGGTGACGTGGAGGCCGAGGCGGAAGTCGCGGCCGGGCAGCCGGGCGTGGGTGACGGCATTAGTGGCCAGTTCGGCGATGACGAGCGCTGCCGCGTCGAGATCGTGGGGCAGGCCCCAGGCGCGGAGCCGCTCGGTGGCGAGGTGCCGGGCGAGGTGGGCGCCTCGGGGGGGTGGAGGAGAGCTGGACGGTGAAGTGGTGGGTGGGGAGCGGACGTTCGGCGGCCCTGTCGTTTTCTCGGTTCACGTCACTCAGCGTGGCCATGTCCTCGTACGCTCACCACCGACACGCCCCTCACGTACGGCGACTGTCCAGCGTTTGTCCAAGGCTGTACAGGCTGTCCACGGTGCGGCTGGGGTACGGACGTTGACGGTACGTGGCCGGGCAGCTGGACGGGTCGGAGGTGCGCACGGATGACCGAGGCGACGGAGGGTGACGGGTGGGAGGTCGACCCGGACGACGAACAGGGGGCGGCCGTCGTGGCCACGGCCGGGCGTCAGTTACGCAGTTGGCGCGAGGCGGCGGGGCTGCGCGTCCCCGAACTCGCGGAGGCGATGGGATACGGCGAGGGCATCGTCTACAAAGTGGAGGCGGGCAAGCGGATTCCCCGGCCCGAGTATCTGGAGCGGGCCGATGAGGTGCTCGGGGCGCGCGGGATCCTGGCGGGGTTGAGGGAGGACCTCAAGGAGGTCCGGTACCCGAAGAAGGTGCGGGATCTTGCGCGGATGGAGGCCCAGGCCGTAGAGCTGCTGGCTTACGGGGATCACAATTTCCACGGGTTGCTTCAGACACCGGAGTACGCCCGAGCGCTCTTCGAGATGCGGCTCCCCGCCTACGACCCCGACGAGATCGAACGGGCCGTCGCTGCCCGTGAGGCCAGGAAGGCCGTCTTCGAGCGCAGCCCGTCCCCCGCACTCAGCTTCGTACAGGAAGAGGTGACGCTGAGGCGGCCGCTCGGGGGCAGAATGGTGATGCGCCAACAACTCGAACACCTTGTTGCACTCGCGCAGAAACGGGCCGTGTCCATCCAGGTGATGCCGACAGCGAGTGAGGAACATGCCGGTATGCAAGGCGAGTTGCAGGTGCTGAAGTTCAAGGACGGTACGGCTGTGGGACGCTCCGAGGGCGCGTTCAACGGGCGGCCGGTCACAGAGCCCAAACAGCTCCGCGTGCTGGAACTGCGGTATGGCATGATCCGGGCCCAGGCTCTCACGCCGGGGGAGTCGCTGGCCTTCATCGAGCAAGTGCTGGGAGAGACATGATCCGCAAGACCTCCGCCGGGGACTCGTCCGAACTGGCCTGGTTCAAGAGCAGCTACAGCAGCAACAGCAGCGAGGCCGACTGCGTAGAGGTCGCCCACACCCCCGCCGCCACCCACCTCCGCGACTCCAAGAACCCCAGCGGACCCCAGCTCACCGTGACCGGCACAGCCTGGACGGACTTCCTGGAGACTCTATGAGCACCCAAGAGCTGGCCTGGTTCAAGAGCAGCTACAGCAGCAGTAGCAGCGAGGCGGACTGCGTAGAAGTCGCCCACACCCCCGCCGCCACCCACCTCCGCGACTCCAAGAACCCCCACGGACCCCGCGTCACCGTGACAGCCGCCACCTGGACGGAGTTCCTGGTCGGTCAGCCCTGGAACTCGGTCAAGTCGATGGCGTAGAGGCGGACCCCGTTCGTCTGGCCGGTCTGGGTCATGCCCAACTTCGCCAGGAGCTTCGGGGAGGACGTGTCGCCGTCCTGGACGGCCGCGACCACCCGGTCGATGCCGCGGTCCTGGAGGGCGAACTCCAGGGACGCCTGCGCGGCCTCCGAGGCGTACCCCTGGCCCCAGAACTGGCGGGCGAGCCGCCACTGGATGCCGATGTGGTCGGCGATCTGCGGCGGGGCGTCGGGGACGTAGAGGCCGACCGCGCCGGCCAGCTCGCCGGAGCCGAGGAGTTCGACGGCGAAGACGCCGAAGCCCTCGTCGTCCCACTCGTCCTCCCAGCGCTCGATGGACTCGGCGGTCTCGTCGAGGGAGAGCGGGGCGCCGTCGCCGATGTACTGCATCACGGCCGGGTCGGCCTGGAGGTCGGCGAGCGGCGCGAGGTCGTCATCGGGCGACCAGCGGCGCAGCAGGAGACGGGGGGTGCGGATCTCGGTCATGGGTCCATCTTCCGGTACGGATCAGGTGTGCCGTACAACCATGCGGGGTCCGCGGCGGTCATATGCGGCGTGACTGCACACATAACCGATCCCGCCGGCCCCGCCGCGACCCGCACCGCGCTGCTCTCCGGCCCCTCCCCGTGGTGAGCGTGAAGGCCGAGGGCTACGACAAGCAGGGCTCGCGGACCCGGCGCCGTAGGGTCCGCGGGCTGATCGGGCTGGTGCTCGCCCTGCTGGTGCTCGGCGGTGTCACCTGGTTCGCCGGGGCCGCGGGGAACACCGAGCGGGTCACCCGGATGTGGGTGAGCGCTCAGGTCGCCGCGGACGGCGGCGCCCGGATCACCGAAGTGATCGACTACGACTTCGGGCACCCGGCGGAGAGCCGGCACGGCATCTTCCGCGACATCCCCGGCCTGACCTACGACGTCGGCGACGAGGACGTCAGCGCCACGATGGACGGCGCCCCGGTCCCCTACGAACTGTCGTACGGCGAGACGACGGAGCGGAGCATCAGGATCGGCGACGCCGGTCGCACGGTCGACGGCCCGCACCGCTACCGGATCAGCTACCCGCTCCCGGACGTCGTCAAGAAGGGCAGGCTCGCCTGGGACGCGGTCGGTGCGGGCTGGAAGGTCGACCTGCACGACGTGGAAGTCCATGTCACTGCCGCCGCGCCGTGGTCCGGTGCACGGTGTGTGCGGGGCCGGACCGGATCGGCGCAGAGCTGCGGGGCCGAGCGGTCCGGGGTGGCGCAGCCGACCCCCGGTCAGCTCACCGCCCGCGTCGGGAAGCTCGCGCCCGGCAACGGAGTCACGCTGTACGGCGCCGCCGGCACTGGGTCCGCGCATGACGCCGTCCAGGCGGCCCGCCCCACCCCGCCCGCGGGCGCGCGGCCCGACGCCGGACCGGGCCCCGACCCCCTGCGGACGGCCCTGTGGGTGACCGGGATCGCGCTGGCCTGCTGCCTGGCGACCGTGGGCGCGCTGCGGCTGCTCGGCCGGGACCGGCGCCCCGCCGCCCTGGCGCAGCCGGCCGAGGGGACGCCCCCCGAGGGGCTGACCCCGGCGCAGGGCGGCATCCTGCTCACCGAACGCGTCGAGCCGCGCCACAAGGTCGCATGGCTGCTCGACACGGCGAACCGCGGGCACCTCAGCATCACGGGCACCGGCCAACTCCCGACGCTGCGCCGCACACCCGGGGGCGACCCGGACGAAGACACCGCGGCGGTGCTCGACGACATGTTCGCGGGCGGCCGCGTGTGGTTCACCCTGGGGACGTACGACACGTACTTCCGGTCGGCCTGGCAGTCGCTCGGCATCCGGCTCACCGCCTGGCAGCGGACCAGCGACCTCTGGGACCCGGCCGGTCAGCGGCGCGTCACCGTGGCCGTCGGCACCGGGCTGATCGGCACGCTGCTCGGTGTCGTGGCCGCCCTCACCGGCGCCGTGCTCATCGGCCATCTGAACGCGGCGGGCCGGCCCGTCGCGGCCGTCGGCGCGGTGCTCATGGGGGCGGGCCCGGCGCTGTGCGTCCGCGCCTGGGAGCTGAAGCGGCGCACCGCCCGCGGCGCGGCGCTGCTGGCCCAGGTGGAGGCGTTGCAGCACTGGCTCGCCACCGCGTCCCCGCGCTCCGTCGACGACACCGACCGGCTGGAGCAGCTCACGGCGTGGGCCGTGGCGCTGGGCGTGGCGCAGCGCTGGGAGCGGAGCATCGCCGCCGCGACGACCCCGCCCGCCACCGGCGCCCGCCGCCCGACCACCCTCACCCAGCTCGGCCCGGCGCTCGCGGTGGGCCTCCTGGTCGCCACGGCACGGACCGCCAACGCCCCGGCCGCCACGTCCGCCAGTGGATCCGGTGGATCCGGTGGCTTCTCGGGCGGCGGAGGCAGTTCGGACAGCGGGGTCGGCGGCGGCACCGGCGGAGGCGGCGGCGGGTCCTGGTGACCCCGCACGCGGCGGACGCGGACAGGTGAAGGGGCCCGGAGTTCACGAACTCCGGGCCCCTTCACCTGTGTCCAGGTCAGTCCTGCGGCCGCTTGGGCCGCCACACCACCAGCGCGCCGGCCTGCTTGACCTCCTGGTACGGGACCAGGTCACGGCGGTACGAGGCGTGCACCGCCGCTTCACGCTGCTGCATGGCGGCCGCGGCGCCGTCCAAGGCGGCGGAGAGCTCCGCCACCCGGGACTGGAGCGCCGCCACCTGGTTCTCCAGCTCGATGATGCGCTTGATGCCGGCGAGGTTGATCCCCTCGTCCTGCGACAACTGCTGCACGGTGCGCAGCAGTTCGATGTCGCGGGCCGAGTAGCGGCGGCCACGGCCCGCCGTGCGGCCCGGGGAGACCAGGCCGAGGCGGTCGTACTGCCGCAGGGTCTGCGGATGGAGGCCGGAGAGCTGTGCCGCCACCGAGATGACGTACACCGGGGTCTCCTCGGTGAGTTCGTACGGGTTCATGCGACGCCGGCCGTCCATCTCGCTCAAGCTCCCTTCGCGGCCTGAAACAGTTCTGCCCGCACATCGGTGTCCTCAGTCGCCTTGCGCAGCGACTCCAGGGCCGACCGGGCCTCGTCGGAAAGGTCCTCCTCCTTGGGGACGGCCACCTCGACCGTGACCAGGAGGTCGCCACGCGTGCCGTCCTTGCGGACGGCGCCCTTGCCGCGGGCCCGCATCGTCCGCCCGTTCGGCGTGCCCGGCGGCAGCTTCAGGGTGACGGCGGGACCGCCGAGCGTGGGCACCTTGACCTCGCCGCCGAGCGTCGCCTCGGTGAACGTGACGGGCACGGTCACCGTGAGGTTGTCGCCCTTGCGGCCGAAGACGGGGTGCGCGGCGACGTGGACGACCACGTACAGATCGCCCGCCGGGCCGCCCCGCTCACCGGGGCCGCCCTTGCCGCGCAGCCGGATGCGCTGCCCGTCCGCGACCCCGGCCGGGATACGGACCTGCATGGTGCGCGAGGACTTGGCGCGGCCCGAGCCCTTGCAGACCTCGCAGGGGGTCTCGGCGATGAGGCCGCGCCCCTTGCAGTCCACGCAGGGGTCGGTGAGGGAGAAGCCGCCACCGCCACCCCGCGAGACCTGCCCGGTGCCGACGCAGGTCGGGCAGACGCGCGGTGTGCCGTTCTTGTCGCCGGTGCCCGAGCACGCCTTGCAGGGCGCCTGGGAGGACATGCGCAGCGGAACCGTCGCGCCGTCCACCGCCTCGGTGAAGCTGAGCGACACCTCGGACTCGATGTCCTGGCCGCGGCGCGGCTGGGTACGGGTGCCCGCGCCCGCGCCGCCCCGGTTGAACAGGCCGCCGAAGACATCGCCGATGCCGCCGCCGAACCCGCCCGAGCCGCCCTGGCCCTGGGCGCCGCCTCCGAAGAGGTCGCCCAGGTCGAAGTTGAACGTGCCGCCGCCGGCGCCGCCGGGTCCCGGACGGAACCCTCCGTTGCCGAAGAGGGCGCGTGCCTCGTCGTACTCCTTGCGCTTCTTGGGGTCCCCCAGGACGTCGTTCGCCTCGGAGATCTCCTTGAAGCGCTCCTCCGCCTTCTCGTTGCCCTTGTTGGCGTCCGGGTGGTTCTCCCGGGCGAGCTTGCGGTACGCCTTCTTGACCTCGGCGTCGGTGGCGTCCTTGGGGACGCCGAGGACCTTGTAGTAGTCCTTCTCGATGAAGTCCTTGGTGCTCATCGGCCTCGACGTCCCTCCTCACTCACTTCGGTTGTCCTGCGGATGACGTCAGCCCTCGTCCGGGCCACCGCTCTCCTTCTCCGCGTCCGCCTCGGAGGCGTCCGCCGCGTCGGACGTGCCGGCCTGCGCGCCCGGCTGCGGCTCGGCCACGGCCACCCGCGCGGGGCGGATGGTGCGCTCGCCGATCCGGTAACCCGGCTGCAGGATCGCCACACAGGTCGTCTCGGTGACGTCCGGCGCGTAGCTGTGCATCAGGGCCTCGTGGACCGTCGGGTCGAAGGGCTCGCCCTCCTTGCCGAACTGCTGGAGGCCCAGCTTGGCCGCGGCCGTCTCCAGCGACTCCGCGACGGACTTGAAGCCGCCGACGAGTTCGCCGTGCTCACGGGCCCGGCCGACGTCGTCGAGGACGGGCAGCAGCTCGGTCAGGAGGTTCGCGACCGCGATCTCCTTGACCTGCACCCGGTCCCGCTCCACGCGGCGCCGGTAGTTCTGGTACTCGGCCTGCAGGCGCTGGAGGTCCGCGGTGCGCTCACTGAGCGCGGCGCGTGCCTGGTCCAGCTGGGCGGTCACACCCGCGTCCTGCTCCGCCTTGCTCGCGTCCCCGGCCGGGGCCGCCGGGCCCTCCTGGGTGGAGGGCTCGGGGGCCTTCGGCGCGGCGTCGTCGGCGCCGGAGGGGACGTCAGGCTGCTCGGCGTTCTCGCCGCCCAGGCCCGGGGTCTCCTCCGTCATCAGGCGGCGCCACCCTTCTGGTCCTTCTCGTCGTCGACGATCTCGGCGTCGACGACGTCGTCGTCCTTGGACATGTTCGGACCCGCGGCGCCCTCGGCGCCCGGGGCCGCGCCCTCGGCGCCTGCGGCCTGCGCGTCCGCGTACATGGCCTGGCCCAGCTTCTGGGAGACCGCGGCGACCTTCTCGGTGGCGGTGCGGATCTCGGCCGTGTCCTCGCCCTTGAGCTTCTCCTTCAGCTCGCCGACGGCTTCCTCGACCTCGGTCTTCACGTCACCGGGGACCTTCTCCGCGTTGTCCGCGAGGAACTTCTCCGTCTGGTAGACGAGCTGCTCGCCCTGGTTGCGCGACTCGGCGGCCTCGCGGCGGGCGTGGTCCTCCTCGGCGTACTTCTCGGCCTCTTCGCGCATCCGGTTGACCTCGTCCTTCGGCAGCGAGGAGCCACCGGTGACGGTCATCTTCTGCTCCTTGCCCGTGCCGAGGTCCTTCGCGGTCACGTGCATGATGCCGTTGGCGTCGATGTCGAAGGCGACCTCGATCTGCGGGACACCGCGCGGGGCCGGCGGCAGACCGGTCAGCTCGAACATCCCGAGCTTCTTGTTGTACGCCGCGATCTCGCGCTCGCCCTGGTAGACCTGGATCTGCACCGACGGCTGGTTGTCCTCGGCCGTCGTGAAGATCTCCGAGCGCTTGGTCGGGATCGTGGTGTTGCGCTCGATGAGCTTCGTCATGATGCCGCCCTTGGTCTCGATGCCCAGGGACAGCGGGGTGACGTCGAGCAGCAGGACGTCCTTGACCTCGCCCTTGAGGACACCGGCCTGGAGCGCGGCGCCGATGGCGACGACCTCGTCCGGGTTCACGCCCTTGTTCGCCTCGTTGCCGCCCGTCAGCTCCTTGACGAGCTCGGCGACGGCCGGCATACGGGTCGAGCCACCGACGAGAACGACGTGGTCGATCTCGGAGAGCTGGATGCCCGCGTCCTTGATGACGTTGTGGAACGGCGTCTTGCAGCGCTCCAGGAGGTCGGACGTGAGCTGCTGGAACTGGGCGCGGGTGAGCTTCTCGTCCAGGTGCAGCGGGCCCTCGGCGGAGGCCGTGATGTAGGGCAGGTTGATCGTGGTCTCGGTCGAGGACGAGAGCTCGATCTTGGCCTTCTCGGCCGCCTCGCGCAGGCGCTGGAGCGCCATCTTGTCCTTGGCGAGGTCCACGCCGTGGCCGTTGTTGAACTGCTTGACCAGGTAGTCGACGACGCGCTGGTCCCAGTCGTCACCACCGAGGTGGTTGTCGCCGTTCGTGGCCTTCACCTCGACGACGCCGTCGCCGATCTCCAGGAGGGACACGTCGAAGGTGCCGCCACCGAGGTCGAAGACGAGGATCGTCTGGTCGTCCTTGTCGAGGCCGTACGCGAGAGCGGCGGCCGTCGGCTCGTTCACGATGCGCAGGACGTTCAGGCCCGCGATCTCGCCGGCCTCCTTCGTCGCCTGACGCTCCGAGTCGTTGAAGTACGCCGGGACGGTGATGACCGCGTCCGTGACCTTCTCGCCGAGGTACGACTCCGCGTCCCGCTTCAGCTTCTGCAGGATGAACGCGGAGATCTGCTGCGGGTTGAAGTCCTTGCCATCCAGGTCGATCTTCCAGTCAGTGCCCATGTGGCGCTTGACGGAGCGGATGGTCCGGTCCACGTTCGTGACCGCCTGGCGCTTGGCGACCTCGCCGACGAGCACCTCACCGTTCTTGGCGAAGGCGACGACGGACGGCGTGGTCCTGGCGCCCTCGGCGTTGGTGATGACGGTGGGCTCGCCGCCTTCGAGAACGCTGACGACGGAGTTAGTCGTGCCCAGGTCGATGCCGACCGCACGTGCCATTTCGATTCCTCCAGCTGATACTTGAGTGGAACTGACTCAAGACTGCAACATCACCCCCCTCCGCGTCAACAGACATGAGTCGAACTCGCTCAACTTTTATCCTGCGCTTATGAGCAGACTCCCGCCGCACCAGCCCTGACCAGCACTTTTACCGAGACGCCAACGGATCGCACACCGTGAGGAGCCTCCGTGGAACTGCCCCGGGTCGCCGTCGTCGCCGTCCTGATGACCACCCACAACCGCCGCGACACGACCCTCGCGGCCCTCGACGCCCTCGCCGCGCAGCGCTCGCTGCCGGCCGGTACCCGCGTACGGGTGCATCTGGTCGACGCGGGTTCCACGGACGGCACCGCCGAAACGGTGCGCCGCGCCCACCCCGGCGTCCAGGTGACGGTCGTCGGCGCGGACGTCCACTGGGGCGAGGGGATGCGGCTCGCCAGCCGCAACAGCCGGGCGGCCGGTCGCGCGGAGCCCACGCACCAACTGTGGCTCGACGACGGCGTCCTGCTCGCCCCGGACGCGCTCGCCCAGCTCCTGGACGTGTCGGCCGCCCTGGACGAGGAGGCCGTCGTCGTGGGCGCCGTCCGGTACGAGGGCGCCACCGTCCACTCGGGCCGCCGCCACGGCCGCGCGCTCGCCCTGGTCGAACCGGACGGCCTCCCCGAGCCCTGCGACACGTACGACGGCGACGTTGTCCTGCTGCCCTGGGGCGTACGGGAGCGGGTCGGCGACATCGACAAGGTCTTCCGGCACGGCATGGGCGACTACGACCACGGCTTCCGCGCCCGGCGCGCGGGCGTCGCCGCCTACGTCGCCCCGCGCCACGTCGGCGACCGCCACCTCGCCCACCGCCCGGCGCCCGAGCTGCCGGTATGGCAGTGGTGGGTCTACTGCTGGCGGCACACCGGTGTCCGGGCCCCCGTCCTGATGGTCGCTCCCTACGTGGTGACCGTCGTGCGCGCCGTCACGGCGGGGCGGGCAGCGCCCTGAGCCGCAGCGCCCTAGGTCAGCGAGGTGTAGAGCTGCTCCATGCGCTCCACCCACACCTGCTCCCCGTACCGCTTCGCGCAGACCCCGCGGCAGTGGGCGCGCAGGGTCGGGAAGAGGCGCGCGGCCGCGTCGAGCGCCGGCGCCAGCGGGGCGTCCCACGCGGCGACCGTGCCGGTGCCGTCGGCCCGCACGGCACGCGGCGCCGCCGACCCCTCGAAGGCGAGCACGGGCAGCCCCGCCGCCAGCGCCTGCGGATACACGGCGGGCACCGCGCCCGCGGCCCAGGGGCCGGGGTGGACGAGCCCGCGGCAGGCGGGCAGCAGGCGGCGCAGCGCGGGCCGCCCGAGCGCGCCGAGGAACCGGACCGACGCGGGCGCGGCCGCCCGGCAGGCGTGCTCCAGCGGGCCCGTGCCCACCACGTCGAGCCGCCGACCCGCGGGCCAGTGGCGCAGCAGGCCGAGGACGTTCTCCTCCGGCGCGAGCCGCGCGACGACCACGAAGGCGTCGCCGCCCATGCTCACCACGTCGTCCGCCACGGGCACGAAGTGCGGCACCACGGTGAGCCGCTCCGCTGGCAGCCCGGCCCGCTCGTACGTCTCCCGGCTCAGGTCGGAGAGCACGATCACGCGGTCGGCCCGCCGCAGCAGCGGATCGCGCCGCACCCCGCCGCGGGCCGCCGCCCACGCGCGCGGGAGCGTCGCCAGGCGCGCGCCCAGGTGCGGGGCGTGCCACAGCCCGGTCCGCCGCTCCCCGTCGACGCACGGGCACGGCGCGCCGTCCGCAGACGGGGCGGCCGCGCCGCACAGCGGCCGGTGGTCGTGCAGGGTCGTCACGAGCGGCCGGGTCCACTCCGCGGTCCAGGAGCGGCCGGCGCCGGACGGCAGGTCGTGGACGTGCACCACGTCCGGCGCGAAGGCGCGCAGCGCGGGCAGCGGGTCGCGGCCGTGCCCGCTGACGGGGGTGACGGCGCGCCGGGCGGCGGGCCGGGCCGGGTGGCGCGGGCCGTCGGCGCGGGTGGTGACGAGGCGGACCTCGTGGCCCGCGCGGCCCAGGGCCGCGGCCTGGTCGAGGACGGCCTCGTCCGCGGCGCCGCTCGCGTCCGGGCCCGAAAAGTGGTGGACCAGCGCGACCCTCACGCGAACACCGCCTCGTGGGCGACACCGGTCCGTACGAGTGCCAGGTCGCCGCCGAACTCCCCCGCCCCGGCGAGGACCTGGGGCAGCTCGGGCCCGGAGTCGACCTGGAGCAGCACCCGCTCGCCGGGCGCGACGACCTCCTCCCAGACCCCGTCCAGGCGCCGCACCCAGGCGCGGTCCCGGTCGCCGAGCGCGTACGGCAGCACGTGCCAGCCCCGGTCGCGGGCGGCGGCCCGGCGCACTCCGGCCCGGGGCCCGCCGAACGGCTCGAAGGAGACGATCCGGCCCCGGTAGCCGCGCCGCCGCAGCGCCCGCCCGAAGGCGCCGTCCTGGCCGCCGGAGTCCAGCACCAGGTCGATCTCGAAGTGGGCGAGTTGCCGTGCCAGCTCCCGCATCCGGCCGAGACCCGTCATCCGTCTGCTCCTTCGCGTGGGGGTGTACGTGTACACCGGCGTGTCCCTCAGTACGTGTACGGGCGCCGCCGCCCTCACAGCTCGGCCCGCATCAGCTCCGCCGCCTGTGCCCGGGCCGCCCGCGGCCGCCCGCGCCCCGCCGGGACCGGCACCCGCACCAGCAGCGCCACCGAGACCAGCGCGGCCCCGGCCAGCCACCACGCGGCCGGGGCGCCGACGGTGCCGCGGTGCAGCAGCACCCCGGTGGCCGTGCCCAGCGCGCTCGCCGCGCCGAGCACCACCGCGACGCCGGGCGGGGTGAGCCCGAGGCGGCGCAGCCGGTGCCCGAGGTGGTCGGGGCCGCGGCGCAGCACCCCGCGCCCCGCGAGCCGCCGCGCCAGCACCACCAGCGCCGCGTCGGTGCTCACCACGACGGTCAGGGCGAACAGGGCGGCGGGCGTGGCGGCCGTCGCGGGCCCGGTGGTGAGGATCAGGGCCGCGCCCGCCAGCAGGAACCCGGTGAGCAGCGCGCCGCAGCTGCCGGCCCGGATGCGCGCCGGATACCAGTTGTGCGCCAGGAAGCCGGTGAGGGAGGCGGCGAGCAGGCCGAGGACGACGGCGAGCGAGCCGGCCCGCTGCGCCCCGGCACAGACGCACAGGCCGAGCGCGGTGACGGTGCCGACGACGCCGAGCGCCCCGTCGAAGGCGTCCAGGAGCGCGAAGGCGTTCGTCACGAAGACGATCCACAGCACGGCCGCCGCGCCCGCCACCAGGCCGAGCTGGGTGCCGTGCACCACCACGCTGGCGGCGGCCGCCTGCACGACGACGCGGGCCCGCACCCCGCGCGGGCGCAGGTCGTCGAGGAACCCCAGGAGGGCGACGGCGCCCGCGGCGAGCAGCAGCGGGCCGGCGGCGGTGTCCGGCGCGACGCGCCCGGTGGCGATGCCCGCCCCGAGCACGACGGCGAGGGTCCCGGCCACCGCGGCCCCGCCGAGCCGCGGCACGGCCCGGGTCCGCGCCGGGCGCGCGCCGCGCCGCCGGTCGCCGGGGGCCGCCAGGCGCAGAGCGGCGGTCAGGGAGAGGGAGAGCAGCAGGGCGGTCGCCGCGGCGGCGGTCCCGTACAGCATGGTCAGGCCCGGGCCGGGGGGACCGGACACGGCGCGGCTGCGGTCATCGTGGGGCCCCTCGGTGGGTCGCGGCGTCCCAGGGACGCCGGGCGGTGGCGGGGTGGCACCGGCGGGCGCGCCCGTCCGGAGCCCTCCACAAGCTAATCCGTAATGTCCGCATATGGGGTGAATAACACGATCGGCTTTGCCGGCGGCCGCGCGGACCCGGGAGACCGGCGGCCCGGCGAGGGTGCCCTCAGCGACGCAGATCACGACCCGGGCGACTACATTGCGATCGCGTAAGTGGGTAGTCTCAGACGGACTGCATAAGTTACCGCTTAGTAATCACTGGTACGTCAACGACGAGACCACCTCGCAGGCCCGAGGAGCCCTCAATGCAACTCGCCGCGATCATCGTGTCGCTGGTTCTGATCGTGGTCGGCACGGCCCTGTTCGCCCGCGCCGTCCTGCAGATCTACAACTTCATGCGGCTCGGCCAGAACGTGCCCGCGGGCACCCGCACCGACGAGCCCGTACAGCGCACCGTCACCGTGGCCAAGGAATTCCTCGGCCACACCCGGATGAACCGCTGGGGCATCATCGGTGTCGCGCACTGGTTCGTGGCGGTGGGCTTCTTCACGCTGCTGCTGACGATCGTCAACGCCATCGGCCAGCTCTTCAAGGCCGACTGGCTGCTGCCGGTCCTCGGCGACTGGGCGCCCTACAACGTCTTCGTCGAGTTCATCGGCACCATGACGGTGCTCGGCATCCTCGTCCTGATCGTGGTCCGCCAGCTGAGCAAGCCGAACAAGCCGGGCCGCAAGTCCCGCTTCGCCGGCTCCAACTTCGGCCAGGCGTACTTCGTCGAGGCCGTCATCCTCGTCGTCGGCGTCTGCATCTTCATGCTGCACGCCCTCGAAGGCGCCCAGCACCACGTCGACTCGTACGAGTCCTCGTTCTTCATCTCCTACCCGGTGGTGAACTGGCTGGAGGGCATGGACCTCTCCACCCTCCAGACCCTCACCTACTTCTTCGCCGGGCTGAAGATCGCGACCTCCTTCATCTGGATGATCACGGTCGCCCTCAAGACCGACATGGGCGTGGCCTGGCACCGCTTCCTGGCCTTCCCGAACATCTGGTTCAAGCGCAAGGCCGACGGCGCCACGTCGCTGGGCGCGCTGCTGCCGATGACCTCCCAGGGCGAGGCGATCGACTGGGAGGACCCGGCCGAGGACGCCGTCTTCGGCGTCTCCCAGGTCGAGCAGTTCTCCTGGAAGGGCCTGCTCGACTTCTCCACCTGCACCGAGTGCGGCCGCTGCCAGTCGCAGTGCCCCGCCTGGAACACCGGCAAGCCGCTCTCCCCCAAGCTCCTGATCATGTCGCTGCGCGACCACGCGCACGCCAAGGCGCCCTACCTGCTCGCCGGTGGCGGCAAGACCATGGAGGGCGAGGAGAAGGCCACCGAGGAGCAGCTCAAGGACGTGCCCGCCGCCGCCCTCGCGGAAGCCGAGCGCCCGCTGATCGGCACCCTCGAAGAGAACGGCGTCATCGACCCGGACGTCCTGTGGTCCTGCACCACCTGCGGCGCCTGCGTCGAGCAGTGCCCGGTCGACATCGAGCACATCGACCACATCGTCGACATGCGCCGCTACCAGGTGATGATCGAGTCCGCGTTCCCGTCCGAGGCGGGCACGATGCTCAAGAACCTGGAGAAGAAGGGCAACCCCTGGGGCCTGGCGAAGAAGCAGCGCCTGGAGTGGCTCAAGGAACTCGACTTCGAGGTGCCGGTCGTCGGCAAGGACATCGAGGACCTCACCGAGATCGAGTACCTCTACTGGGTCGGCTGCGCCGGCGCCCTGGAGGACCGCGCCAAGAAGACCACCAAGGCCTTCGCCGAGCTGCTGAACATCGCGGGCGTGAAGTTCGCGATCATGGGCGGCGACGAGAAGTGCACCGGTGACTCCGCCCGCCGCCTGGGCAACGAGCCGCTCTTCCAGCAGCTCGGCCAGGAGAACGTCATGGCCCTGAACATGGCCTTCGGCGAGGAGTACGACGACGACGGCAAGGTCACCGCCGAGTCGAAGAAGCCGAAGACGGTCAAGAAGATCGTCGCCACCTGCCCGCACTGCCTCAACACGATCGGCAACGAGTACCCGCAGCTCGGCGGCGACTACGAGGTCATCCACCACACGCAGTTGCTCCAGCACCTCGTCGACGAGGGCAAGCTCGTCCCCGTCACGCCGGTCGAGGGCCTCATCACCTACCACGACCCGTGCTACCTGGGCCGCCACAACAAGATCTACTCCCCGCCACGCGAGATCATCTCCAGCGTCCCCGGTCTGCGCAACGAGGAGATGCACCGCCACAAGGAGCGCGGCTTCTGCTGCGGCGCCGGCGGCGCCCGCATGTGGATGGAGGAGCGGATCGGCAAGCGCATCAACAACGAGCGCGTCGACGAGGCCCTCTCGCTCAACCCGGACATCGTCTCCACCGCCTGCCCGTTCTGCCTCGTCATGCTGACCGACTCGGTCAACGGCAAGAAGAACGACGGCAAGGCCAAGGAGTCCGTCCAGGTCGTCGACGTGGCCCAGCTGCTGCTCGACTCGGTGAAGACCCCCTCCGACCCGCCGCCCGCGGGTGAGCCGGAGCCGACGGACGCGCCGGAACCGGAACCGGCCAAGTAGCCGGATCCCGTACGCCGTTGAGGGCACCCCGCCTGTGCGGGGTGCCCTCTTCGCTGCCCGGGCGAGCCGAGCGCCCGCCCCCTACGGGTCCCCTAGGGGATGTCACAGCTCAGACGCAAAGCCGCACCGAGGCCCTCGGGCCCGGCACACGTCCCGGGAAACCAGGTACGTTCGACGTGTGGCTGGATTCAGGAACGGACGCGGCCGGGACAACCGCGAAGCGCCGCAGGGGCAACCGCAGCACCACGGGGCCCGGCAGTGGCCCCAGGGCGGCAACGGGCACGGTGAGCCGGAGTACTTCGGCGACCCCGGCACGCCCCGGCCCCCGCAGGGCGGCTACGACCCGTACGCGGCGAACAACCCGGGCCACACCCAGGCGTTCTCCGTGCACGACGACCCCTACCCCCAGGGCCAGGGCGCCCCGTACGGCCAGGACGCCTACACCCAGGGCGCCACGTACCAGGCGGGCTCGGCGCCCGGCCCGGTCGGCCCGCGCCTGCACTGGAAGCAGTTGCTCAGCGGCGTGATCCTGCGCCCCGCCCCCACCTACCTCCAGATGCGCGACTACGCGATGTGGGCCCCGGCCCTCATCGTCACGTTCCTCTACGGCCTGCTGGCGGTCTTCGGTTTCGACGGCGCCCGCGAGGACGTGATCAACGCCACGCTCGGCACGGCGATCCCTTACGTCCTGTTCACCGGCGTCGCCATCACGATCAGCTTCTTCGTGCTCGGCGTGGTCACCCACACCCTGGCCCGCCAGCTCCAGGGCGACGGCGCCTGGCAGCCCACGGTCGGCATGTCGATGCTGATCGCCGCCCTCACCGACACCCCCCGCCTGATCGTCGGCATGTTCCTCGGCGGCGACGAGAGCTTCGTCCAGCTGCTCGGCTGGGTGACCTGGCTGGGCGCCGGCGCGCTGCTCACCACGATGGTGGCCAAGTCGCACGACCTGCCGTGGCCCAAGGCGCTCGCGGCGAGCGCGATCCAGCTGATCGCGCTGCTGTCGATCATCAAGCTCGGCACGTTCTGAGCGAGCCGGCCGCCGGTGCGGGGCCGGCCCCTTGACCGGGCCCGACCCTTGACCGGGCCGGCCCCTCGCCCGGGTCGGCCCCGGGCAAGGGAGAGCGCCCGCTACTGCTTCCCGTACACGAGGTCTTTCAGCGGCCGGGAGTTGTTCAGCGCGGCCCCGAACTGCGGGTACCCCACCGGGTCCATCTCGGCTTCCTTGCCGCGCAGCCGGACCACGCCGGGCACCTCAGCGCTCACCTTCTGCCCGTCCGAGGGCAGCACGGTCACCGAACCGTCGCCGTTGTCGTCCCACAGGGCACCGACCGCCACGTCCGCCCGGTGATCCCCGTTCAGGTCGTTCATCAGCACGTTCGAGCCGAACGCCGCCCCGGAACGCCATGCACCGGGAACACCCGGGCTGGCCTGGTGGAAGTACTGCACACGGTCGGTGGTGTCGGCGCCCTCCGCGCTGCCGTACAGCAGCGTGACCGAACCCGCCCGGTAGTACATCTGGCCGTCGGCGCCCCGGAAGTCCTCCTGCTGGGCGCCGATCGCCAGATCCGCTCTGCCGTCACCGTCGATGTCCCCGAGCGCGACGGAACTGCCGAACTTGTCCCAGTCCTCCGAGTCGCCGGGTATGTTCCCCGACTCCTCGGTGAGGGTCTGCGTACGCGCCGAAACACCTTTGGCGGAACCGTAGTTGATGACGACCCGGCCGCCGATCGGACCGTCCGCCGTGGTCCGGCCCCAGAAGGCACCGATGGCGATGTCACCGAAACCGTCACCGTCGATGTCGCCGACGGCCGCGCTCTCCCCGCCGCCGAGCCGCTTGCTGCCGACCGCGGTCAGCCCGCTCGCCGAACCCGGCAGGTAGTAGTTGGTGTTGTTATGGACGCCCGCCGCGTCCGCCTTGTCGCTCAGCCCGTCCACGACCAGGTCCGTACGACCGTCCTTGTTGACGTCGCCCGCGGTGAGACCCAGAATTCCCGCGTCCGTGGCACCGCGCAGCGGCAGGGCACGCGAACCCGTCGCGCCCGGCCTGCCGTCCTTGCCGACACCGCCTGTGAAGATGTCCAGGGTGCCGGAGGAGGACCCGGCCACCAGGTCGGTCTTCCCGTCCCCGTCGAAGTCACCGGCGGCGAGCGCCACACCGAAGTGATCGTGCCGGGTCGGCGCGGGATCCGCGAGAACCGTGCCCTTGCCGAGCCCCTCCGGGGAGCCCCACAGGATCTGCACCTCGCCGTTGTCCTTGTCACCCGGCACGTCTTCGCGCGGCGCGCCGACCGCGAGGTCCGCGAACCCGTCCCCGTCGAAGTCACCGGCGGCGGTCGCCGCACCGAACAGGTCGTACGCCTCGGCGCTGCCGGGCCCGTCGGCCTTGTCCTGGTCCACGTAGGTGTGGCGGGCGGGGGTCACCCCGTCGGCCCCGGCGTAGTAGGCGACGACGGACCCGGCACCGTTGATCCCGTCGCTGCCCTTGCCGAAGACCTTGCCGCCGACGCGGGTCCCCGGCGCACCGACGGCCAGGTCGGCCCGCCCGTCACCATTGAAGTCACTCGGGACACCGGACCCGGCCGCGACCGCCGCCCCTGGGGCCACGACCAGCAGCCCTCCCGCCACGGCGGCGACGACGGATGCGGCCAGTGCGGCGCGGCGATATCTGCGTTTCACGGCGGTTCTCCTGGTGTTCGTGTTGCGGACAACAACACCGGCAAGACCCGCGAAGGCCGACGATGGTTGCCCCCTGAACCCAGGAGACGCGCGCGGGTCTACGCGTCCAGGACCTGCCCGGCCCGCTTCACGACGGGCTTGTTCACGCTTAGGCTGACTTGACCGTATGAGAGTAGTAGTCTCCTCACACTGAGTTGCATGGGGAGGCCCGGTCATCGTGGCGCGCAAAGTGGGGATCTACACCCGAATCTCTCGGGACGACGAGGGCGAAGCGCTTGGCGTGGCCCGCCAGCAACAGGACTGCGAGCGTCTTGCCGACCTTCGGTCCTGGCAGGCTGTGAAGGTCTACGCGGACAACGACGTCTCAGCGTTCAAGCGGAATGTCGTGCGCGACGAGTTCGAGCTGATGCTGAACGATCTCCGGGCTGGCCTTATCGACGGCATTGTCGCGTACGACCTTGACCGGCTCGCTCGCCAGCCGCGGGACCTCGAACGGCTCATCGAAATCTACGACCAACGGCCCAAGTCGGAGTTCGCCACGGTCACGAACGACGTGAACCTGGGAACGCCCGACGGCCGGACGATGGCCCGCGTCATGGTGGCGTTCGCCGACAAGTCGTCTCACGACGCGTCCCGGCGCATCAAGCGCAAGCATCTGGAATTGGCCCAGCAGGGCAAGGACAGCGGCGGACCCGCTCCGTACGGATGGCAGAAGGACGACCGCACCAAGGTCGACCCTGTTGCCGCGAAGGCCATCAAGGAGGCCCAACAGGAGATCCTGGCCGGCGTCCGCGTCGGCACGATCCGCACGCGATGGTGGGAACAGGGCCTCGGCAACCCGCGCGCCGGCACCAAACGCATGGCACACCACCACGTAGAACACATCCTGACCAACCCCCGGCTGGTTGGCTACCGGACCTATCACGGCGAGATTCTGACCGGCGACAACGGCGAGCCCATCAAGGGCGAGTGGGAGCCGATCAACACACTTGCCGAGTGGGAGGCGGTACGCGCAGCCGTCGCGGAGCGAAAGTTGCAGCAGCGGCCGGGGCAGAACCGGGGCCGCAAGTACCTGCTCTCTGGGATCGCGCGATGCGGGCTATGCAAGACCAAGATCCGAGGCCAGGTCAACCAGAAATGGAAGCCTGAATCCAAGGCATCGCGGTTCTCGTACCAGTGCTCAGTCGTCAACGGCGGGTGCGGCAAGGTGGGGCGGGTGGGCGATCCCGTGGACAAGCTGATCGCGGAACTCGTACTTGAAGAACAGCGGGACAAGGCGGCAGCGCGCGGGGTGCCCGTCGAGCAACAGTGGCTCGGAGAGGGCGAGTTGGCAGCAGTTCAGGCCGACATTGCCCAGCTCCTTGAAGCGGAGAAGTCGAAGCAAATCACCGTTTCCACGCTGCTTCAGCTCCTTCCCTCCAAGGAGAAGGAGCGCGACGAACTCAAGTTGGCGCGGGCCCGCTTCTATAAGGACCAGAAGCAGGCGGAGGCCCAGGAAGCGGTTAGCGATCTGTCGTTGGCCGAGTTCTTCGACCTCCCCGTGGAGCGCCAGCAGGAGATCGTGTTGCACAGCCTGTCGGCGGTAATGATTCACCCAGCAGGGCGCGGCCGGCGCGTCTTCGATCCGGCGCTGATCGAACCGGTCTGGCGGTAGCTCTACGAACGTCCGTGGAGCAGGCGAGCGCGACGAACCCACTCCTCATCCCGAGCCGGCGCGCGACGCAGATGCTTCTTCAACCACTCCTGCCGCGACATGGACTCAGACGGTCAGTCTCATTGAGGCCCCGCCCCCCGTCGCCGCCGCACACGGACTCCCTGAAGGAGCAGAGGTCTACGCGCGTGCTCGGCTCGTGAAGGAAGGCGAGCCGCCGACCCACTCCCTGACCAGCTACTACCGGCACGAACATGTCGAGGGCACGCGGCTTGTGGACCCGACTCCGGGCCCGGCCGGGCGTGGGGATGGCTTTCGGGTGCTGTTCGACGCCGGGTACGAGATCGACCACATGAAGGAGGAGATCTTCGCGCGTGCTCCCTCTGCCGATGAAGTGAAGACCCTCCAGCTTCCCCCAGGCGAACCCGTCGTCGAACTGCACCGAACGACCTTCACTGCCTCTGGCACAGTGGTTGAGTCCGCCATCGGCGTGCACGCGGCTTCGCGCTTCGCCTGGAAGTACGACTTCAAGGTTCCGGACTCAGCGCAGACCGAGAAGGGACAGGGATGATCTCGACGCAGGCATGGGCCGACACGCGTCGCCTGTGGGACTACCACCAGATGGGCCACGTCCTGAAACCGTGCTCAGTCGCGATCGGCCTAGGAGTCACGACTTGGGCGTGGCGGACACGGCGGTAGACCTGTACAGGCGCGGCCTCACCCCCCTGCTTGTGTTCACGGGAGCCACCAGTCCCACTACGCGCGAACGCATGCCGCGGGGAGAGGCGGTCCATTACCGCGAGCGGGCCATCGAACTCGGCGTTCCCGGTTCGGCGGTGCTCGTGGAACCTGAGGCGCGCAACACTGGCGAAAACATTCGCTTCTCCAGGGCCGTGCTGGAAGGAGCCGGAGTTGACGTTTCCCCCGTGCTCCTGATCACCAAGCCGTACGAGGAGCGGCGGGCTTACGCGACGGCGCGAAAGCTATGGCCCGACGTCGAGATCGTCAGCGCGTCTACGCCGATGACGCTCGACAAGTACGTCGACTCCATCGGGGACGCCCGTCTTGTGATCGACATGCTTGTCGGAGCCCTGCAGAGACTCCTGATCTACCCGGAGCAGACATTCATGGTCGCTCAGCAAGTACCTGACGACGTGATCGCCGCATACGAACGGCTCTGCCAAGAAGGCTTTACCGGCCGGCTGGTGAGGAACGAGCAGGGTCAGGCTCTGAGCCAGACACGTTGATGACGCGCCACCGCGTACACCTGCTCCACCTGGTCCGGTTCGAGGACTCCGTGGAGCGGACCGAGCGCTGACACCTCGCGCTCTTGGTAGACGCGCACGACGTGTTGCGTCGCCTCACGGTCAAGCGCCGCGATATCGACGAATACCAAGACCGGCTCGACAATGATCGAGAAATCACAATGCCGCTCCAGCACCCTGCGCACGTAGGAAGCCTCTGCCTTACTCGCAGCCACGTAGGGGTACGGCTGACCTCTGTTGATCTTCGCCATGGTGTCGCCGACCCAGACTGACGCGCCCGGGTGGGTCTTGGTGTTGAGGCTGAAGACTCCGCCGGGGCCGATCAACAGGTGATCAATGTCCCCACCGTTGCTCTTGGCGATCCCATGCAGGACTCGCCAGCCGAACGTAGTGAGGCGTTCCAGTTCTCGACCAACGCGACGCTCCCCCTCCAGGCCGGTGTACCAACTGTCCCACTCAGAGGGGCGCCGCAGGAGCTTTGCCCGAAGCCGCTCCACAGTTGAGGGGCCGCGCTCTGCGATCATCCCAAGGAGACGTGAGCCCGGCCGATTGCGTGCCAGATCCTCTCCAGGGCTGAGGGACGGTAGGGGTGGGGGCTTACTGCCGACGAGAGGGGGTCGGGGGCGGGGAGATTCCTCAGAGATCGACGGACGCGGCACGGACGATTTCCCTGGAGTCTGGACGACTGTGATGCCGGGGCCGAGGTGTTGCCGGAGCAGTTCGAGCGCTTCTTCCTGGTACCTCGGGACCATGATCGTTACAGCCTTCGTGGCGCGATCCGCCCAGGCAACCGCAGTTCTGTCTGGAAGGTTCACGTAGAGCCGGTCCCGCCCGTGCCGCTTCCACGAACTTACCGATAAGCCGTTCACCGCTCGCCCCCCTGACGCGTGCCGTCTCCACATATGCCACCAGCCGAGGGCCACGCCGACAAGACCGCAAGTCGGTGAGAGCTGTTACGAGTTTCTCTACCTCATCAAGTCGGTGAGAGCTGTTACGAGTGGCTCCGCTGGGGCTGCCGCTCCTGCCTTCGGCCCGCTGCGCCCCGCTGCGCCGACGCCCGCCCTTGCGGGGGCGGGCCCATGGCATGAGTCGATCACCCGACGAACGCGGCCCACGGTCGCAGATAATGCCTCCGGCGGAGGATCGGCCGACTCCGGGATGGAGGGGGCGCCGTTTTCGGCCGCGGGCACATCGTGGCGAGCGTGGGGAGGCTCCCATCCCGTCCGCCGTCGACCCAGGCAGAGCCGAGCAGACGCGGCCCATGGCGTCCAGGTCGTTCGTACAGTGGCGCGCTCCACCTGGACGCCATGAACCACGCCCGCTCCACATGCGTGTGGGTCGACGGCGGACGGGATGGGGAGCGAGGTTGGTAGTGGGTTGAGGAGGACGGGTCACCTACCGGCCCGTGGATCTCTCATTCGCCGAATCAGCATTCTCACGATCGCTGGACATAGCGCCTGCGAGCTCTGAAATCTGGCCATGTGCCATCGAAGCGTGACGAGCCGCCCGGCTCAAAATTTGCCGAATGCGGAAAAGGGGAACCGCCATAACCCAGAGGAACCCCAGCAATAGCACAAGCGCGCAATACTTAGCAATTTCCGGACTTTCATCACCCTCCGGTTGAGCAAGCCATCTCAGCGAAAGCGATTCAACGGAGAGGAGGGAGAGGCAGAAAGCCACCCAAACAATAGTCTGCACCAACGCGAAGGCGGTAACGTCAAAATTAGGGTACCGAGCAAGAAGTTCCCTATATTCCTCATCGCTTACCGGGGCCGAATCACCCTGCTCCCGCCTCCTCTTCAGAATCGCGATAGCACGGGCCGACCACTCTTCGTAACTAGTCGCTCCCTGTTTAATGCGACGGCGGAGCTGTTCTATTTCGACAACACCGAGAAGCAAGATCACGGGCGCACCCGCAGCTACGGTCGCAGCGAAGGACTCAGTCATCTGCATGGCACACAGCCTGCCGCTCGCCGGTAACGTCGCTGGTCTCTTCACCCAACCGTGATCTTGCCCATTACGGCATCACAGCTCAGACGGCTTCCTTGTTCTCCTTGGCCGCCTCGCCCGACCTATGTACCGGAGGCAAGACACTCCACGGGAAGTTGATCCAGTCATCGGTGCGCTTCCACACGTACTCGCACTTCACGAGCGAGTGGGACTTCTCATAGATGACCGCGGAGCGGACCTCGGCCACGGTGTCGAGGCAGAAGTCGTGCACGAGCTTGAGCGTCTTGCCCGTGTCGGCGACGTCGTCGGTGATGAGCACCTTCTTGTCGCTGAAGTCGATCGCGTTCGGGACGGGGGCCAGCATGACCGGCATCTCCAGCGTCGTCCCCACCCCGGTGTAGAACTCGACGTTCACCAGGTGGATGTTCTTGCAGTCGAGCGCGTACGCGAGCCCTCCGGCCACGAACACGCCACCGCGCGCGATGCTCAGCACGACGTCCGGCTCGTAGCCGTCGTCGGCGATGGTCTGGGCCAGTTCGCGCACGGCGCCGCCGAACGCCTCGTACGTAAGGTTCTCGCGCACGTTGCTCATGTCGCTGCTGCTCACACCTGGGTCCGATGGAAATTGAGGAAGGAACGGGAGGCGGTGGGACCGCGCTGCCCTTGGTAACGCGACCCGTAGCGCTCGCTGCCGTACGGGAACTCGGCGGGCGACGACAGCTGGAACATGCACAGCTGCCCGATCTTCATGCCCGGCCAGAGCTTGATCGGCAGGGTCGCGAGGTTCGACAGCTCAAGGGTGACGTGTCCGCTGAAGCCGGGGTCGATGAACCCGGCGGTGGAGTGGGTCACAAGCCCGAGCCGCCCGAGCGAGCTCTTGCCCTCCAGGCGCGAGGCGAGATCCTCGGGGAGCGAGATGACCTCGTACGTGGAGGCGAGCACGAACTCGCCCGGGTGCAGGATGAACGGCTCGTCACCCTCGGGCTCCACGAGCCGCGTCAGGTCGGCCTGCTCGACGCTCGGGTCGATGTGGGGGTACTTGTGGTTCTCGAACACCCGGAAGTAGCGGTCGAGACGTACGTCGATGCTCGACGGCTGCACCATGGATTCGTCATAGGGATCGATCCGGACCCGGCCGGCGTCGATCTCGGCCCGGATGTCCTTGTCTGAGAGAAGCACGTAGCGAGGATACGCAGAGCGCGCGGACCCGCCACAATCGGCGGTCCCGCGCGCTCTGCGCCTGCTGGTGTCCCTACTGCTTACCAGGTCCCACGGGAACGGCATGCCGCAGTCGCGCACAGCGCGGGCACCGGATGAGCCGGCCGGGACCGAGCCGGTCCGCCTTCTGCATCGGGAACGAAGCGGTGCTGAACACATGCCCTTCGGCGCATCGGACGACGGTGCGCTCCATCTGGTCCATCAAAGTCCCGGAGTCCCTTCCCCACGAGCCATGTGGCCAGTTTCCTGGCCGACGACGAAAGCCACGTTACGGGATGAAAGGGACGGCACTCCAGGCGGCACTCCGACCCTGGACACCCCTCTCGCGGTCCCCCGCACCGTACGCCTCAACTCCCTTCACCCGCAGTGACATCCAGGCCCCGCAACGCAGCCGGGCCCCGGGGCGTGAGCGCCCGGGGCCCGGTATGAGGTAGAGTGACGGCCAGTACATCGCCCTTCGGGGGACGTGCTGTGCGGGTGTAGTTTAGTGGTAGAACATCAGCTTCCCAAGCTGAGAGTGCGAGTTCGATTCTCGTCACCCGCTCCACAATCATCACCGAGGCTCAGGTCGGCGACCTGGGCCTTTTTGCTGTGCGCTTCCGCTCGGTGGCGGCGTGACACCTCCGTGCCATCTGCCCGCTCGTCCGGTACCGCGCCCGAATCGGGCCCCAGGCATGGCACGCGAAGGGCCAGTGGTCCCGCCCCTTGCGGGCCCAGGGCCGGCCCGTACCGCGAGCGTCGCTCACAAACTGCCGCTGCTCAGACCTTCTCCGCGCTGACGCGACGGTGCTCGGCGGTGAGTAGTTCGATGTCTTCCACGTCCGAAGTCAGGATCGTCACCCGGCCGGGATGCTGGAGGGCAGTCGCGCACAGCATGGCGTCGATGGCGTACTTGTGGCCGTGCAGTCCCGCTGTACGCAGCAATGCGCCGGCGGAGTGCGCGACGGCCTGGGTCACCGGCTCGACACTCAGGCGGGACAGGGTCCATCGCAGAGCGACGTCGTTGATCTTCGGATGGATCACCTCGACCAGCACGGCAGTTGAGGTGAGCACCGGCAGGTCCGCGTCACGGGCCGCCGTCAGCCACTCGTGGATCTCCCGGTCACGCTGCACGGCTTTTGCCAGGCCCTCGCTGTCCAGGACGAGGACACCGCTCACGCGGCCACCTCGGCGTTCGGGGCGCCGCCGGTCAGCCGAGCGCGCTTGGCTGCCACGGCTGCCGGGTCGGCCGGGCCGTGCACCTCGTCGAAGTCCGCGACCAGCTCGTCGAGGTTGTCGCGCTCGATCTGGCGCTGGGCCGCCTTCTCCAGGTAGGCCGAGACGCCTCGCTTGCCTACCCGCTCACGAATCGCCTGTAGCGTCCCGGCGGTCAGGGTGACGGAAATACCGCTGGTGGGGCCGTCGCCCGGCGAGAAGTCAACGTCGTCATCAGCCATACGTCGAGTATGGCATTGGATATGGCATTACACGCGGCAAGTGTACGGACCGCTGGGCGGACAGCGAGGGGATCCCGGGAGTGCGGGGTGCTTGCTGTCCAGGTCCCTTCGGTGCGGAAATCGGTGAGTCTGCTGCGCCGCCCCCGTCGCCCTAACTCCGCCCGGCACCGGGTGCCAGAGCTGTCGACGGGGCCGACGAACGCACCGATCAGGGCCTACGGAACTGGTACGCGCAGGTGCTCGGCGAGAAGGCGGCGCCGCTGGGCGATGTGTCACTGCCCCCTGGACATCTCGTCCGGAACAGCGTCCGGCCGCGGCCTCTCCGCCGGCCCGCCCCGCTTCCCGGACCCGTTCGCTTGACGCCGGGCGATCGGCGTGAGGAGATCACTCTCACTGATCCACTGGGGGGCATTCCTGTGTCGTACGTGCGCGTGGCGGGGGACTTCGCCGAGTCGGCGGGTGAGCATCTGCAGCTCGCCCTCTTCACGGCGGGGTCCGCGGCACTGCTCATCTGGGTCGGGCTTCGCCAACGGCGCACCGGTCGGCGGCTGTTCGCCCCGACCGAGACGATGCGGACGGAGGATCGTCTGGTTCCCCCGGCGCCGGTGAGCCGTGGCCGGCGTGCTGCCGGGACCGCATGGATCGTGGTCGGCTCCGTCTTCGCGCTGCCCGCCGTGTTCAACCTCATCGCCGCGATCAACTCCCTGGTCGGCTGAGGTCACCGGAGCGTCCCCCCACGCCGCCGTCGCCGGAAGAGCCGGAAGAGCCGGAAGAGGGGGACTGGGACTCCGGCACGGCCTGACCGAGCCCCGGATGCCAGGCCCAGGCCGGCCACCCCCGCGTACTCCCTGCGGTCTCGCCACTCCGTGGGATCCGGGCCACGTTCACACATATGCCCGGTGTTCATATACATAGCCTACGGATTATGTACGTGAACCTTGACGCGTCCACGACGGACCTCCTACCGTCCAACCAGAGAGCGCTTTCTACCGGCAATCCCAAGCCATACGCGTCCCAGCACGCGCCCCACTCAGGGAGACCGAACCATGGACATGAGACCTCTCGTCGCCTCCGCCGGCCTGCTCGTCGGCACCCTCGCCGCCGTCGCCTCCGGCACCACCGCCCAGGCCGCCCCGCAGGCGCAGACAACCGTGTACGTGGCGCCGTCGGGGACCGACTCCGCCGCCGGGACCCTGGCCGCGCCGACCACGCTGGCCTCCGCGATCAGCCGCGTCGCCCCGGGCGGCACCATCTACCTGCGTGGCGGGACGTACGCGTACGGGCAGACCGTGACCGTGCCGGACGCCGCCGACGGGACCGCCGCCGCGCGCACCACGCTCACCGCCTACCAGGGCGAGAAGCCGGTCCTGAACTTCGCGGCGCAGAGCGAGAGTTCGAGCAACCGGGGGCTTCAGCTCTTCGCCTCGTACTGGCATGTCGCGGGCATCGTCGTGGAGCACGCCGGGGACAACGGGATCTACGTCGGCGGCAGCGGCAACGTCATCGAGCGCACCGTCACCCGCTACAACCGCGACACCGGGCTCCAGCTGGGCCGGATCGCCTCCAGCACGCCGAAGGCGCAGTGGCCCGCGAACAACCTGATCGTGAGCGCCGAGTCGCACGACAACGCCGACTCCGACGGTGAGGACGCCGACGGGTTCGCCGCGAAGCTCACCACCGGTACCGGGAACGTCTTCCGGTACGCCGTCTCGCACCACAACATCGACGACGGCTGGGATCTGTACACCAAGACCGATACGGGGGCGATCGGCCCGGTCACCGTCGAGGACTCGCTGTCGTACGGCAACGGCACCCTGTCCAACGGGACCGTGAACAAGAACGGTGACCGCAACGGCTACAAGCTCGGCGGCGACGACATCGCCGTCAACCACGTCGTGCGGCGCTCCATCGCCTTCGGCAACGGCCACCACGGGTTCACGTACAACTCCAACCCCGGATCCATGGCCATCTCGGACAACCTCAGCATCGACAACGCCGAACGCAACTTCTCGTTCGACAAGGGCACTTCGGTGTTCAAGGGCAACACCTCGTGCCGCTTCTCCGTCGACGGGTCCAACGACAAGACCGTGGGCAGCGCGGACAGTTCGAACCAGTTCTGGACGGGGAGCAACGGGTCGCGTTGCTCCTCCTACAGCGGCGCCCTGAAGTGGTCGTACGCCTCCGACGGCAGGCTCGTCGTGACGCTCGGCGGGAAGACCGTGTCGCTGTAGCGACGGCCCGGGTACGACGGCCCGGGCCCGGGGCATGTCCCGGGCCCGGGCCCCCGCTCAGGCCAGCAGCACCGCGTCACCCCCCTCCAGGACGGCCCGCTCCGCGGCGGTGGCCGCCGGGATCCACTCCGGGGCGAGGGCCGCGTACGTCGTGACGTCGTGCCAGGCGCCCTGGGTGTGGAACAGCTCGCGCAGGGTCGCCTCCGGGCGCAGTCCGGCCGCGAGCATCACCTGCCGCATCCGGGTGTGGTCGGTGCGGTGGCCGGCCCAGACGCGGTGCAGGCCGAGGCGGCCGAAGGCGTACGCCATCAGCAGCCGGCCCGCTTCGTGGCCGTGGCCACGGACCGGGGCGTCAGGGAGCAGGACGAGGCCGGTGAGCATGGCGTTGCGGCCGTACTCCTCTACGAGCAGGCCCACCGTGCCGACCATCGTCCCGTCGCCGGGCGCGCACACCGCGAGGGTGTGTTTGCGGCGCGGGTGGGTGTAGGGCTGGGCCAGGCACTGGGCGAAGGCGTCCTGGGCCTGGCGGGCGTCCATCCGGTCGGCGCCGAGGTAGCGGGTGAGGACGGGGTGGGTGTGGATGCGTTCGAAGGGGGCGAGGTCGGTGGCGCGCATCTCACGCAGCCAGAGCCGTTCGCCGTGCAGTTCGGGCAGGTGGGTCACAGGGCGGCTCCGGCGGGTTCGCGGACGGGGTCGGCGCCGATGAGGGCTTCGAGGTCGATGTAGTACCGGCCCGAGCGGACCGGGTGGCCGAGCAGGACGCGGCGCGCGGTGTCGGTGACGAGGGCGCCGCCGAGCTGGACGCCGCTGGCGAGCTGGGGCCAGCTGGAGAGGGTGGAGCCGACGCGGCCGAGCGCGTCGGTCATCGCGGGGCTCAGCCGGTCGGCGTCGCAGACCCGCAGCAGGAAGGCGAGGAGCCCCGCGGGGTCGAGGGCGCGCAGGTCGCCGGCGGTGACGGGGCCGGCCAGGCCGTGGAAGAGGGGGCGGCCGGGTTCCTCGTCGAAGCGCTCGACGTCCAGCATGCCGCGGTCGTTGGTGTCCATCAGGACGGGGACGCGGCGGGCGCGGGCGTACTCGCGGGCGGCGACCTTCACCCAGGTCGTGTCGCACTCCTCGATCAGCAGGTCGAGGGGGTGGTCGCGGTCGCCGAAGAAGGAGTCGAGGGTGGACTCCGTGAGGCCCTCGGGCCACAGCTCGATGTCGAGATAGGGGTCGATCTCGTACATCTGGCGGGCGCACAGGACGGTCTTGGGCAGGCCCAGGTCGTGGACGCCGGCCCGCAGGCGGTTCAGGTTGCTCAGGCCGAGGTGGTCGAAGTCCGCCAGGCGGAACGATCCTCCTACGCCTTCCATGGCGCAGGTGAGCGCCGCGCTGTTGCCGACGGACAGGCCGATCACGCCGATCCGGCGGCCGAGCAGATGGCGCTGCTCGGTGGTGCTGATCTTGTCCCGGTTGCGGTCGGTGCGCACCCGGCGGAACTGCGGCTCCGGCAGGACGTGGACCAGCCGCCCCGACCACGGGTACCAGACCCAGGTGCCGTACCGGTGCCGGTCGGGCCCGGCGCACAGCTCCTCGGCGGCGGCGTCGAGCCGCGCGCCGGTCAGCGCGTCGGCGGGGCGCAGACAGCGCGCCAGCTCCGCGAGTTGCTCGTCGATGCGGTCGTGCGTCTCCCGTACGGCGCCCGAGGCGGTGAGCGCGTCGAAACGCGCCCGGTCAGCGGCCTCGGACAGGCACAGGAGGACGGGCTGGAAAACGTCTCCTTGCAGTGAAATATCGGAAATGATCACGAGGCGGGAAGGTAGCAGTCTCCGGAACACGGAAAGCCCTTGCTCACCGGGGTGCCGGGCGCCGAATAAATGATCGGATCCCGGCCGCCGCGCCCCTTGTCGCCCGCCCGGCCGTCTGCTTGACTCCCGCCGCCGAGCCCTGCCGACCCGGCGTCACCCCGCGCGTGGAGGAGACCCGATGGAGATCACCCGCAGACGCCTGCTCGCCGCCCTCTCCGCCGCCGGGGTCCTGGCCGCCGTGCCCACCGGGCGGGCGAGTGCGGCGGAGGTCGCGCAGGGGGTGGCACGGCTGCTCGCCAATACCGTGGAGGTGTTCGCGGGGAACGCGGCGGCCGGCGCCCGCGCGGAGACCGCGGCCAAGCGCGCCGCCGTGGAGAAGACGGCACGGGCCGACCTGGCCTCCCTGGACGCGGCCTCCGGCGACGGCGAACTCTTCGCCGGGCTGCCGCTCGGCACCAGCGCCCCGAACCTGAACACCACCTACCAGCGCCTCTACGAGATCGCCCTCGCCACCCGCATGCCGGGGCTCTCCCCCGACCTGTACGCGAACACGGCCGTGCAGGACCGGGTCCTCGACGCCCTCGCGTGGCTGCACGCGCACTACTACGGCGACCAGGCGACGGGGTACTACGGCAACTGGTTCACCTGGGAGATCGGCCTCTCGCAGCACATCAGCAGGACGCTGGTGCTGCTCGCCGACCGCGCCCCGGCCGCGCTCGTCACCGCCTACCTCGCCTCCATGGACGCGTATCTGCGCAACGGCGAGGACGGTGACGTCGACCTCGACTCGCGGTTCCACACCGGCGCCAACCTCGCCGACATCACCACCAACCGCATCCTCCAGGGCGCGCTCACCGGCGGCGCCGCGGGCGAGGCACGCATCCGCAAGGCGCTCACCGACCAGCTGACCGTCTTCGCGACCATCGATCCGTACGCCCTGGAGCACGGGGTCACGGACGGGTACTACGCCGACGGGTCCTTCATCCAGCACGCCTCCGTCGCCTACACGGGCTCGTACGGCAAGGGCCTGCTCAGCCGGGTCGTGCAGACGCTGAAGCTGCTGGACGGGACCGGGTTCGCGCACGGCGGCGAGCTGGTGCCCACCGTGTACGGCTGGGTGCGGGACGGGTTCGCGCCGCTGATCTTCGAGGGCTGGATGATGGAGGCGGTGAAGGGGCGGGCGGTGTCGCGCACCGGCACCGGGTACGCCGACGTCGCCACCATCGTGGAGGCCGTCGTCGACCTCGCCTCCCTGGCCACCGGGGACACGGCGAGCGCCCTGAAGTCGTACGTCAAACACCTGCGCGCCACGTCCCGGGCGGCCCTCGACCCAGCCGTCTTCGTCTCGCCGCTCAGCATCGTCCGCTACGCCGGCCTCCTCGCCGACACCTCCGTGCCCGCCGCCGACCTCAATCCGGCGGCGCGTTCGGTCGCCTTCGACGCCATGGACCGCACGGTGCACCGCAGACCCGGGTACGCGTTCGCGCTGGCCCGCAGCTCCCGCCGGATCAGCAAGTACGAGTACATGAGCGGCGAGAACCTGCTGCCCTGGTTCCAGGGTGACGGCGCGCACTACCTGTACCTCTCGGGGCAGGACCAGACGCAGGCGTACGGCGTCGACTACTTCACGGCCGTCTCCCCGTACGGACTTGCGGGGGTGACCGCGCCGGTCGAACACCGCGGGTCCGTACCGGAGTTGTACGACGGCAAGCTGTTCTACGACAACCCGGACCACCCGCTGGACTTCACGGCGTCGAGCGAGTCGCAGAACACGTACGTCTACTTCCCGACGGCCACGGGGGACCACTCGGGCGGCGCGGTGCTGGGCGCGTACGGCGCGGTGGGCTGGGTGCTCGGTGAGGACGTGCCGTGGCGGGACAAGCGGGCGGGGATCCTGCCGGACGACTTCGTGGTGTACCGCGGCGCGCGGGCGACGAAGTCGTGGTTCCTGCTCGACGACGAGATCGTGGTGCTCGCGGCCGGGGTCGGGGACGCACCGGGCGCGGGCCGGGCGGTGACGACGACGCTGGACGCGCGGATCGCGGCGGCGGGCGACGCGGTCTCCGTCACGGAGGGCGCGGGCTGGGTGCGGTACGCCAACGCGACCCAGGGCACGGCCGTCGGGTACGCGCTCCTGTCCGGTCCCGCCCCGAAGGCGCGGCTCGCCACAGTGACGCGCAGCCGCCGGGCCGTGCGCACCTCGAACCCGGACACGGCCGTCACCCGGCAGGTGTTCTCGCTGACGGTGGAACAGGCGGCGCGGGCCCGGCCGGCCGCCTTCGCCTACGCGCTGCTGCCGAACGCCTCCGAGGCGGCGGTCCGCCACCACCGCGGCGCGGAGGTCCTCGCCAACACCCCGCGCCTCCAGGCCGTACGGCACCGGGGGCTCGGTCTGACGGCCGCCAACGCCTTCGCCCCGGGCCCGCACCATGCGGCGGGGATCACCGTGGACGGCCCGGCGTCGGTCCTGGTGCGGCGGGACAAGGACGTGACGGTCGCGGTGTCCGACCCGACGACCGGCCGGTCCACGGTGACGGTGGTGCTGCGCGGGCGGGCCTTGCGGAAGGTGTCGGGTGACGACGCGGTGCGAGCGACCCGGGTACCGGGCGGCACCCGGATCGAGGTGCGCACGCACCACGCCTATGGGCGGAGCTTCACGGCGACGCTGCGCTAGCCGCTGCGGCTGTCAGAACTCGGAGGTCTCCAGCGCCCTGGCGGCGCTGCCGCGCTCAGCCGCATGGAGGCACCCTCGATGTCCGATGCTTCCAGGCGCCCCATGTCAGGCCTCGCCGCTCAGCGCGGACCTCGCCCCGCGGGCGGAGCCTACTCGTCGGACTCCAGGTCGCCCTCGGTCTCCAGGTAGACCTGGCGCAGGGCCTCCAGGGTCGCCGGGTCCGGCTTCTCCCACATGCCGCGGGACTCGGCCTCCAGGAGGCGTTCGGCGATGCCGTGCAGGGCCCAGGGGTTGGCCTCGGAGAGGAACTGGCGGTTCGTCTCGTCCAGGACGTACGTCTGCGTGAGCTTGTCGTACATCCAGTCGGCGATGACGCCGGTCGTCGCGTCGTAGCCGAAGAGGTAGTCGACCGTCGCGGCGAGTTCGAAGGCGCCCTTGTAGCCGTGGCGGCGCATCGCCTCGATCCACTTGGGGTTGACGACGCGGGCGCGGAAGACGCGGGAGGTCTCCTCGACGAGCGTGCGGGTGCGGACCGTCTCGGGGCGGGTCGAGTCGCCGATGTACGCCTCGGGGGCGGTGCCGCGCAGCGCGCGGACGGTCGCCACCATGCCGCCGTGGTACTGGAAGTAGTCGTCGGAGTCGGCGATGTCGTGCTCGCGGGTGTCGGTGTTCTTCGCCGCGACCGCGATGCGCTTGTAGGCCGTCTCCATCTCCGCGCGGGCCGACGTGCCGTCCAGGCCGCGGCCGTACGCGTAGCCGCCCCAGACCGTGTAGACCTCCGCGAGGTCCGCGTCCGTGCGCCAGTCCTTGGAGTCGATCAGCTGGAGGATGCCCGCGCCGTACGTGCCGGGGCGGGAGCCGAAGATGCGGGTGGTGGCGCGGCGTTCGTCGCCGTGCTCGGCGAGGTCGGCCTGGGTGTGGGCGCGCACGTGGTTGTGCTCGGCCGGTTCGTCGAGGGAGGCCGCGAGGCGGACCGCGTCGTCGAGCAGGCCGATGGTGTGCGGGAACGCGTCGCGGAAGAAGCCGGAGATGCGCAGCGTGACGTCGATGCGGGGGCGGTTCAGCTCCTCGTACGGGATGGGTTCCAGGCCCGTCACGCGGCGCGAGGCGTCGTCCCAGACCGGGCGGACGCCCAGGAGAGCGAGGGCTTCCGCGATGTCGTCGCCGGCGGTGCGCATGGCGCTGGTGCCCCACAGGGAGAGGCCCACAGAGGTGGGGTACTCCCCGTCGTTGTCCGACTTGTAGCGCTCGATCAGGGAGTCGGCCAGGGCCTGGCCCGTTTCCCAGGCGAGGCGGGAGGGGACGGCCTTGGGGTCCACGGAGTAGAAGTTGCGGCCGGTCGGCAGGACGTTGACCAGGCCGCGGAGCGGGGAGCCGCTCGGCCCTGCCGGGACGAAGCGGCCCTCCAGTGCGCGTACGGAGTTGTCCAGTTCGGCGGTGGTCGCGTCGAGGCGGGGGACCACTTCCGTGGCGGCGAAGGTGAGGATCTGGTGGACGGGGCTGTCCTGGGCGCCTGATTCATCCGTGCCCGGCGTCTGCCGCCTTGCCCACCCTGCCGCCCCAGGCGGCAGATCGCCCGAGGAGGGGTCGGCCAGGGCGGGAGGCGGGGAGGGGATGCCGGCCACGGCGGCGCTCACCTGGTCCGGGTTCCAGTCCGCCGCCTCCATCGCCTCGACCAGGGCGCGGGCCGCTTCCTCCGCCTCGTCCGCGGAGACGCGGGTCGCCTTCGACTCGTCCAGGCCGAGCGCCTCCCGCAACCCCGGCAGGGCCTGCGTGCCGCCCCAGATCTGGCGGGCGCGCAGGATCGCCAGGACGAGGTTGACGCGGTCGGGGCCGGCCGGGGCCTGGCCCAGGACGTGCAGGCCGTCGCGGATCTGGGCGTCCTTGATCTCACAGAGCCAGCCGTCGAGCTGCATGATGAACTCGTCGAAGCCCTCGTCCTCGGGCCGGTCCTCGACCCCCAGGTCGTGGTCCAGCTTCGCGGCCTGGATGAGGGTCCAGATCTGTGCGCGGATCGCGGGGAGCTTCGCCGGGTCCATGGCGGCGATCTGGGCGTGCTCGTCCAGGAGTTGTTCCAGGCGGGCGATGTCGCCGTAGGAGTCGGCGCGCGCCATCGGCGGCACCAGGTGGTCGATGAGGGTGGCGTGGACGCGGCGCTTGGCCTGGGTGCCCTCGCCGGGGTCGTTGACCAGGAACGGGTAGACCAGCGGCAGGTCGCCGAGGGCCGCGTCGGGGGCGCAGGCGGCGGAGAGGCCCGCGTTCTTGCCGGGCAGCCACTCCAGGTTGCCGTGCTTGCCGAGGTGGATCATCGCGTCCGCGCCGAACCCGCCGTCTTCGGCGGACGCCGCGATCCAGCGGTAGGCCGCCAAGTAGTGGTGCGAGGGCGGCAGATCGGGGTCGTGGTAGATCGCGATGGGGTTCTCGCCGAAGCCGCGCGGCGGCTGGATGAGGACGAGCAGGTTGCCGCGGCGCAGGGCCGCGAGCACGATGTCGCCCTCGGGGTTGCGGGAGCGGTCGAGGAACATCTCGCCGGGCGGCGGGCCCCAGTGCCGCTCGACGGCGTCGCGCAGCTCCCGCGGCAGCGTCCCGTACCAGCGCCGGTAGTCGGCGGCCGGGATGCGGACGGGGTTGCGGGCGAGCTGCTCCTCGGTCAGCCACTCCTGGTCGTGGCCGCCCGCGTCGATCAGCGCGCGGATCAGCTCGTCGCCGTCGCCGGAGGCGAGACCGGGGATGTCGGACTCGGGCCCGAAGTCGTAGCCCTCGGCGATCAGGCGCTTGAGCAGGACGATCGCGGAGGCGGGGGTGTCCAGGCCGACCGCGTTGCCGATCCGGGAGTGCTTGGTCGGGTACGCGGACAGGACGAGGGCCAGCTTCTTGTCCTGGGCGGGGATGTGGCGCAGGCGGGCGTGGCGGACGGCGATCCCGGCGACGCGGGCGGCGCGCTCGGGGTCGGCGACGTACGCGGGCAGGCCGTCCTCGTCGATCTCCTTGAACGAGAACGGCACGGTGATGAGGCGCCCGTCGAACTCCGGCACCGCGATCTGGCTCGCGGCGTCCAGCGGTGAGACGCCCTCGTCGTTCTGCTCCCAGTCGGCGCGGGAGGAGGTCAGGCACAGGGCCTGGAGGATCGGCACGTCGAGGCCGGTGAGGGCGCCCGCGTCCCACGACTCGTCGTCGCCGCCCGCGCTCGCCTCGGCGGGGCGGGTGCCGCCGGCCGCGAGGACGGTGGTGACGATGGCGTCGGCCGGGCGCAGCGCCTCGATCAGCTCCGGTTCGGGGGCGCGCAGCGAGGCCACGTAGAGCGGCAGCGGGCGGGCCCCGGCGCGCTCGATCGCGTCGCACAGGGCGTCGACGAAGGCCGTGTTGCCACTCATGTGGTGGGCGCGGTAGTAGAGCACGGCGACCGTCGGGCCCGCCGTCCGCGCCGGGGTGCGCTCCAGCGGGCCCCAGGACGGCGCGGGGGCGGGCGGGTCGAAGCCGTGGCCGGTGAGCAGGACCGTGTCGGAGAGGAAGTGCGCGAGCTGGCCGAGGTTGGCGGGGCCGCCGTGCGCGAGGTAGGCGTGGGCCTCCGCCGCGATGCCGACGGGGACCGTGGAGGCCGCCATCAGCTGGGCGTCGGGGGCCTGTTCACCGCTGAGCACGACCAGCGGGAGGCCGGCGGCGGTCAGCCGGTCGATGCCGTCCTGCCAGGCGCGGACTCCGCCCAGGAGGCGGACGACGACCAGGGCGACGCCGTCGAGGAGCGCCGGGAGTTCGCTCTCCACGTCGATCCGGGAGGGGTTCGCGAAGCGGTACGTGACCGGGGCGCCGGCGGCGGTGTTCGCCGCGCGGGCGCTGAGCAGGTCGGTGTCGGACGTCGACAGGAGCAGGAGCTGCGCGGGCTGCTGGGGCATGCGTCGGCTGGCCTTCCTCGGGGTGTCCGCGCCCCGGGTGGGTTCTGACGGCGGGAGTTCCTGGCTCACCCTCTGCGTATGAGAGGGCTCACAGTGGCGGGACCGCGCCGGATTCGCACCGGGCTTCCTCCCCTGTCGCCGTCGCTGGCGATGGCGGCGGACCGGACGGGGCCGCCGCGGTCATCGTACGGGTCGGGGGCATGACCTGGTACGGGAAGCCCGGCACAGGCGGTGGGTATGCTCCGTCGCATGCCCGCCTCCCCCATACCCATTGGTCCCGGCGCGTCCGGTACGCCCGGTACGTTCCGGGGTGACGCCTGTCCGGGCGCGCTGCGGCTGCACGCGGCGGACGACGGTTTCCTGGCCCGGGTCCGGGTCCCCGGCGGGGTGCTCGACGTGGCCGGGGCGCGGGCGCTCGGCGACGCGGCCCGGCGGCTCGGCGACGGCTCGCTGCACCTCACCTCGCGGGGCAACGTGCAGCTGCGCGGCCTGCGGGACGGGTGCGGCGGGGAGCTGGCGGAGCTGCTGGGCGCGGCCGGGCTGCTGCCGTCGGCGGCGCACGAGCGGGTCCGTAACGTGGTGGCTTCGCCGCTGTCCGGGCTCGACGGTCTCGGGTTCGTGGACGTACGGGGGTGGCTGACCGGGCTCGACGCGGGGGTGCTGGCCAGTTCCGTGACGCCCGCGCTGTCCGGGCGGTTTCTCTTCGGGCTCGACGACGGGCGCGGGGATGTGGCCGGGCTCGGCCCCGACGTGCTGCTGCGCGGCTGCCCGGACGGTTCCGCGGTGCTCGCGGTCGGCGGGGCGGAGTTCCTGGTGCGGTACGAGGATGCGGCGCGGGCGGCGGTGGTCGCGGCGGAGGTCTTCGTCGAGGCCGCGCGCGATGTCTCTGGCCGACGCGTCTGGCGGGTCCGCGAACTGGACCTTCCCGCACCGGAGTTGACCACTCGCATGGCTGCCCGCCTCCACGCGGCCGGCATCGAGTCGAACCCCGCCAGGGGCGCGGGGAACTGCGCGACCAGCCACGACGGCGTAGCACCGGCCGGTCAGGGCGCGCACGCCCTCACCGTGACCCCCCGGCTCGGCGCGGTCAGCGCCGCACAGTGGGCGGCCCTGACCACCCTGATCACCCAACTCCCCCCAGGAGAAATCCGCCTGACCCCCTGGAAGGGAATCGTCGTCCCCGCCGCGGGCCCCCCGCACGCCGCCCACCTCACCCGCACCGGCCTGGTGACCGACCCCGAATCCCCCTGGACCCGCATCGGCGCCTGCACAGGCCGCCCCGGCTGCGCCAAGGCCCACGCCGACGTGCGGGCCGACGCGACGGCCAGGCACCCGCACCTGCCCACCTACTGGTCCGGCTGTGAGCGCCGCTGCGGTCACCCGGCCGGACCGTACGTCGACGTCGTGGCCCGACCCGACGGCACGTACGCCGTCACGACCGAAAGAGCCGAACCCCGTGTATGACTACGAGAAGGACGGCGCCGCGATCTACCGCGAGTCCTTCGCCACCATCCGCGCCGAGGCGGCAGCCGGCCTCGCCGCGCTCCCCGCCGACGTCGCCCAGGCGGCGGTCCGCATGATCCACGCCTGCGGCCAGGTGGACCTCGTCCAGGACATCGGCCACTCCGCCGGTGTCGTGGCGAAGGCGCGGGCGGCCCTGCGCGGCGGGGCGCCGATCCTGTGCGACGCGCGGATGGTCGCCAGCGGGGTCACCCGTAAGCGGCTGCCCGCCGACAACGAGGTGCTCTGCACCCTGAACGAGCCGCAGGTGCCCGCGCTGGCGGCCGAGTTGGGGACCACGCGCAGCGCCGCCGCCCTGGAGCTGTGGCGGGACCGGCTGGACGGTGCCGTCGTCGCCATCGGCAACGCGCCGACCGCCCTCTTCCACCTCCTGGAGATGATCGGCAAGGGCGCGCCGCGGCCGGCGGCGGTCCTCGGCATCCCGGTCGGGTTCGTCGGTGCCGCCGAGTCCAAGGACGCGCTGGCCGCCAACGAGCTGGGCCTGGAGTACCTGATCGTCCGCGGGCGCCGTGGCGGCAGCGCCATCACCGCGGCCGCGATCAACGCCATAGCGACCGAGGTGGAGATCCAGGCATGAGCGACACCCCCGCCACCACCCCCGGCAAGCTGTACGGCGTCGGGCTCGGCCCCGGCGATCCGGAGCTGATGACCGTCGCCGCCGTCCGCGCCATCGCAGGCGCCGACGTCATCGCGTACCACTGCGCCCGCCACGGCCGTTCCATCGCCCGCTCGATCGCCGCGGAGCACATCCGGGAGGGGCAGATCGAGGAGCGGCTGATGTATCCGCTCACCGTCGAGACGACGGACCACCCCGGCGGGTACCGCGGCGCGCTCGACGACTTCTACGCCGAGGCCGCCGCCACGCTCGCCGCGCACCTCGACGCGGGCCGCACGGTCGCGGTCCTCGCGGAGGGCGACCCGTTCTTCTACGGCTCCTACCAGCACATGCACAAGCGGCTCGCGCACCGCTACGCCACCACCGTCATCCCGGGTGTCACCTCGGTGAGCGCGGCCGCCGCCCGGCTCGGGGAGCCCTTGTGCGAGGACACGGAGACGCTGACCGTCATCCCGGGGACGCTGCCCGAGGACGAGCTGACCGCGCGGATCGCGGCCGCGGACTCCGCGGTGGTGATGAAGCTGGGCCGCACGTTCACCAAGGTCCGCGCCGCGCTGGAGAGTTCGGGGCGGCTGGGCGACGCGCGCTATGTCGAGCGGGCCTTCATGGCGGGCGAGCGTACCGGCGCACTCGCCGGGATCGACCCGCAGTCCGTCCCGTACTTCTCCGTCGCGGTGCTGCCCTCGCGGATCGACCGCACCGACGCCGAGCCGGCCGACGCGCCGGGCCGCGGTGAGGTCGTGGTCGTCGGGACCGGCCCGGCGGGCGCGCCGTGGCTGACGCCCGAGTCGCGCGGCGCCCTCGCCAACGCCGACGACCTCGTCGGCTACACCACCTACCTCGACCGGGTGCCGCGGCGCCCGGGACAGCGCCGGCACGGTTCGGACAACAAGGTGGAGTCCGAGCGCGCCGAGTTCGCGCTCGACCTGGCCCGGCGCGGGCGGCGCGTGGCCGTCGTCTCGGGCGGTGACCCGGGGGTCTTCGCGATGGCGACGGCCGTCCTGGAGGTCGCCGCGCAGGAGGCGTACGCCGACGTGCCCGTCCGCGTCCTGCCGGGGGTGACCGCCGCCAACGCGGCCGCCGCGAAGGCGGGCGCCCCGCTCGGCCACGACTACGCGACGATCTCCCTCTCCGACCGGCTCAAGCCGTGGGAGGTGATCGCGGAGCGGCTGCGCACGGCGGCGGCGGCCGATCTGGTGCTGGCCCTCTACAACCCGGGTTCGCGCAGCCGCACCTGGCAGGTCGGCAAGGCGCGCGAACTCCTCCTCGAACTGCGGCTGCCGGACACCCCGGTCGTCCTCGCCCGGGACGTGGGCGGCCCCGAGGAGAGCGTCCGCACGGTCCGCCTGGCCGACCTCGACCCGGCCGTCGTCGACATGCGCACGCTGCTGATCGTGGGCTCGTCCCAGACGCAGGCGGTCGTACGGGGGGACGGGCGGGCGGTGACGTGGACGCCCCGCCGCTATCCGGAGGCCGGGGCGGAGAAGGACTGAGCCCAGGCGGCCGCCGCCTCGACGGTGGCCGCCACCGGTACGCCGCCGGGGGCGGGCGGGCGCCGCACCACGATCACCGGGATGCCCGCCTCCCGGGCCGCCGTCAGCTTGGGGGCGGTCGCGGCGCCGCCGCTGTCCTTGGTGAGCAGGACGTCGATGCGGTGCCGGGCGAGGAGGGCGCGCTCCCCCTCCAGGGTGAACGGGCCCCGGTCGAGCAGCAGCTCCATGCGGGGCGGGCAGGGCGGCTGCGGGGCGTCGACCGTGCGGACGAGGAAGAACGCGTCGTCCACGGGGGCGAACGTGGCGAGCCCGAGCCGCCCGGTGGTCAGGAACACCCTGCGGCCCGCCGCCGGCAGGGCCCGCGCCGCCTCGGCCAGAGAGGCGACCTCGCGCCAGTCGTCGCCCTCGCCCGGGACCCAGCCGGGCCGGCGCAGCGCCAGCAGGGGAACATGGGTGGTGGCGGCCGCCCGGGCCGCGTTGGAACTGATCTTCTCGGCGAAGGGATGCGTGGCGTCGATGACCGCGTCCACGGCGTGCTCGCGCAGCCAGGCGGCGAGGCCCGCGGCCCCGCCGAACCCGCCGATCCGCACCGCGCCGGGCGGCAGCCGCGGCGCGGCGACCCGGCCCGCGAGCGAGCTGGTCACCCGCAACCCGGGGTGCGGCCCGAGGGCCTCGGCGAGGCGCCGGGCCTCCGTGGTCCCGCCCAGGACGAGGACGTGTGCCGGGGGCGTCGGGTGCATCGGGGGGCTCCATGGGTGACATGCCTGAGGCGAAGGGCGGGCGCGGCGCCCAACTCAAGCACACCGGTCTGCGGCCCGGCTGGACCACGGGTGCCTGTGCGACGGCCGCGACGACCGCCGCGTACACGGCGCTGCTGACCGGCCACTTCCCGGACCCGGTAACGATCACGCTGCCGAAGGGCCAGACGCCCGCGTTCGCGCTCGCCGTCGAGGCGCACGACGGGGGGTCGGCGACGGCCGGGGTGGTCAAGGACGCGGGCGACGACCCGGACGTGACGCACGGGGCGCTGGTACGGGCCACGGTGCGGCTGCTGCCCGCCGGGTCCGGCGTCGTCTTCCGGGCGGGCCCCGGCGTCGGCACCGTCACCCGGCCCGGACTGCCGCTCGACGTGGGGGAGCCCGCGATCAATCCGGTGCCGCGGCAGCTGATCCGGGAGCATGTGGCGCGGGTCGCGGCGGAGTGCGGCGGGGGCGGCGACGTGGAGGTCACCGTCTCCATCGACCACGGCGAGGAGATCGCCCGCTCCACCTGGAACCCGCGGCTCGGCATCCTCGGCGGGCTCTCCGTCCTCGGCACCACCGGCGTCGTCGTGCCCTACTCCTGTTCGGCGTGGATCGACTCGATCCGGCGCGGGGTGGACGTGGCGCGGGCGGCGGGCCGTACGCACGTCGCCGGGTGCACGGGGTCCACCTCGGAGCGGACGGTGGTTCGGGAGTACGGGTTGCCGGAGGAGGCCTTGCTCGACATGGGGGACTTCGCGGGGGCCGTCTTGAAGTACATCCGGCGGCATCCGGTGGAGCGGCTCACGTTGTGCGGTGGTTTCGCGAAGCTGTCCAAGCTGGCGGCGGGCCATCTCGACCTGCACTCGGGGCGCTCGCAGGTGGACAAGGGGTTTCTGGCGGAGCTGGCGGTGCGGGGGGGTGCGGGTCCGGAGTTGGCGGCGTCCGTCTCTGCCGCGAATACGGGGTTGGCGGCGTTGCAGCTCTGTGCGGGGGCGGGGGTTCCGCTCGGGGACCTGGTGGCGGCGGAGGCGTGTCGCCAGGCCCAGCTCGTCCTGCGCGAGGCGCCCGTCTCGGTGGATGTCCTCTGCATTGACCGGGGCGGGGCAGTAGTGGGCCGGGGTTGACACCCCGCGCCCCTAGGCAGTCATTCGGCTGCCGGCCGGTGGGGACTTCTCGCGCAGTTCCCCGCGCCCCTGGAGCATGCGGCTTCGCCGCAGCCCCATGGGCCCGATGAGATGGCGCACGCAGTGCGCATCTCAGGGGC